>CAYUNA010000519.1:0-3908 GCA_964445895.1 uncultured Saprospiraceae bacterium
TCCGCCCGCACCACAATTTTCTTTTTTTCAGACGGAGCAAAAGCTGTTTTTTTCATAAAAAACCAGCTTTTGCTCCGTCTATAAAAAATAATCAGGTGGTGCGGGCGGACAAAAGATAGCAAATGCAAAAAATTGTATCTGATTTTTTTGTTACACGGTATTTATATTTATTAAAGTTAGCTACCGAATAACGCTATCGTGTTCCTTATGGACGATTGAAATCATGGCAGCCCCTATTTGTTTTCAAAAAAAGTTTTTTGAAAACGCTGAGGATATACTAAATAGTCGTTTTTTTTATCTAAATCTCCACTTTTAAAAACTGATTTTTCAAATGGCTGTTTAGAATACTAAATTTTCTACTTCCTTAGGATTATTTAAAAAATAACCCTTATCAAGAAAATTATCGGAACAAGTAGAAAACTTTAGAAAATTCATTTCAAATAGACTTATTTGCAAAAAAGTCTAACAGTGAATAAAATCACAAATTAACTAAAAATGTACAAAAGCCTTCGCCACTGCGCCAACGACCTTGAAAAACACGGTAAACTCATTCGGATAAAAACCGAATTGGATCCCAATCTGGAAATGGCCGAAGTACACCGTCGGGTATTTGATGCAGGCGGGCCGGCACTGTTGTTTGAAAATGTAAAAGGCAGCCCATTTCAGGCATTGTCCAATTTATATGGGACAAAAGAGCGCACCGATTTTATATTTAGAGACACCTTTGAAAAAGTCAAAAAAGTAGTCGAATTAAAAGCTGATCCGACCAATTTTCTGAAAAATCCATTAAAATATGCGTCCGCACCATTCACTGCAATCACTGCATTGCCGATGAAAAGCTGGTTTGGCGCACCGTCCATGTATGGCAAAACGACGATTGACCAACTCCCACAAATCAAGTCCTGGAAAGATGATGGGGGCGCGTTTGTAACCTTGCCGCAGGTCTTCACTTTGCCACCGCACAATCAAAATATCATGCAATCCAATTTGGGCATGTATCGGATTCAACTATCTGGTAATGAGTATATTCCGAATAAAGAAATTGGGTTGCATTATCAGTTGCATCGCGGAATCGGTGTGCATCATACGGAATATAACAAGATTGATGAACCGTTTCGAGCCTCCATTTTTATTGGTGGATTGCCATCTCACGCCTTCTCTGCAATTATGCCGATGCCCGAAGGTTTGTCGGAATTGACTTTTGCAGGGATGCTCGCCAATCGCCGATTTCGGTACAAGATGGTGAATGGTCACGCGATTTCTTCGGATGCTGATTTTGTGATTACAGGTATCATTAAAAAGGGAATAAAAAAGCGCGAGGGCCCGTTTGGTGACCACTTGGGATATTATAGTTTGGAACACGATTTTCCTGTTATGGAAGTTGAAAACGTGTATCATCGAAAAGATGCGATTTGGCATTTTACGGTCGTCGGGCGACCCCCCGCAGAAGATTCAAGTTTTGGTTATATGATTCATAAATTGGTTGCGCCCTTATTAACTCAGGAGTTTCCGGGCGTGCATGAAATCAATGCGGTTGATGCAGCAGGTGTTCACCCATTGCTGTTGGCGGTGGGTAGCGAGCGGTATATGCCGTTTCGAGAACGAAAACCAGAGGAAATTTTAACACAAGCCAATCATATTTTAGGAAAGGGGCAGACTTCGTTGGCGAAATTTTTATTCATTGCTGCAAAAGGTGATGATGAAAAATTGAGCGCAGATGATATTCCCTATTTTTTTAATCACATTTTAGAACGAGTAGATTGGACGCGGGATTTGCATTTTCAAACCAAAACTACCATGGACACGCTCGATTATTCGGGTGATGGTTGGAACGCAGGGTCGAAGGTCGTCGTTGCTTGTTGCGGAGATAAAAAACGGGAATTGACTACTGATTTACCCTTTAATTTTTCTTTGCCCAACGGCTTTTCCAATCCGCAATTTGCCCAAAAAGGTATCCTTGCGATTAACGCGCCCACGTATACCAATGGCAACACCGATGCCGCTATATTGACAGAGTATTTGAAGGGAATAGACTTGAAAGGTGCGCCGCTTATTTTGATGGTGGACGATAGTAATTTTACGGCTAAAAACTTAAATAATTACCTTTGGACAACCTATACTCGTGCGAATCCATCGCATGATATTCATGGTGTAGATAGCTTTATCGAGCATAAACATTGGGGATGTCGAGGTTCGTTGGTGATAGATGCACGGATTAAGCCACATCATGCGCCGCCGTTAATTACAGATGAAAAAGTGAATCAGCGCGTCGATAAATTGTTTGCGAAAGGTGGTGAGCTTTACCATCTCAATGTTTAATGGGTAGGGATTAATGGGGTAGTATTGGCACTTAATTTCTGTTCTTAAGGGAGGTTATTCTCTATAAACTCCTACTTGATGCGACGAAACTTATTTATTTTTTTCAAGTTCAATAGCGTTTCTCTGTTCGCGCGCACCACGGATTCCCTCTATAAATAGAAAACTCGTGGTGCGCGCGGACAAAAGTTAGATAATGAAGGGGCTTTTGAGCTCTTTTAATTCTCATATTATGATTTTTTATCGGGTTAAGTAATAAAATTTTTAACCATTAAATATTGAGTTTGCCCTGTCACTTTTTTTTAGACCCAACAATTCTATATTTTAACTTTGGTGCGAAATTTGTTGAAAAATAATCATCTCCCTATTGAGAATGGTTTTTTAGAGAAGCTCCTTTCGATGGTTTTAAACGACTGATTTACAGTTGTTTATGTTTTTGGTTATTTCTATAACTAATTATCATTCACCTCCTTTTATATTTAAAATTAATCACCCGTAATCATTTTAAAATCAGGTTGTCAGCCGTGATTTTAGCAGAAAATCCTGTGCGATGCTATTAGATAAAACTCGTTTTGAATTTTTTAATAACGCCTTCAATCGAAAATTGTATAGAATGAAAACAATACCCTCTCTTTTGCAACCGCTACCGATAACTGAGGGTATTTATGTCAATAAAGTTTTTTGGAAAGGTGGTTTTCCTGGAATGGAAAACGACTGGAATGTGCCACAAAATTGGAGTACTGAAAGTGTTCCAAATTATAAAGATTTGGTCGTTATTTCCGCTCATTTCACAAAAAATAATGTTTATCCTACCATCTCCGACCCCGTTAATAATATTGCTCAATTGGAAATTAAACAAGGTGCAGAATTAAGGATTGATACCTTTGGAGAACTGACAATTGATGGTTTTTATAGCTATAGTTTTGGCTTGATAAATCTTGGAACGATGATGAACGAAGGCGAACTAAATATTCAAAATACGAAGCAATTTTGTATTCAAAACCTGGGGATGTTTGTCAATGAAGCAGCACTGATGATAGATAAAACGATAGAGGAGGGGATTCGAGAAAGTGAGGAGAGTTCGTTTGTGAATTGTGGAGAGATTTTGGAGTTGTTGGTACGTTAAAGTTCCTACCCTAAAGTTTGCACGCACTACGTTTTTTTTAAGATAAAGAGGTTGTATCAACAGGTCTTCTGACCGAACGCACCCCGAAATATTCTTTTTGCTCCATCTTTAGAATTTAATTTTTCTCTTAACGAGAGAAATTATCTATTGATATAACCTCACTTTAAACCGCTTAGGAACGCGAACTAAATAACCTTCGATTCTTGAAGGCATCTTTTGCGCTCATTTTGCACTTTGAAAATCCTCATTATATCAACATAAATCGGACTTTCAAAGCACAAAATGAAACCAAAATCTGCTGGTTCAACAACCGAAGTTTATTTACTTCGCGTTCCTAAGGAACAACCTTTTAAGGATTTTCTCATAAAAAATAAATTGGACTGTTCGGTGGTGTAGAGCGACTTAGCTATTGGTAAAGGGTTTTCTCATAAAAAAAATAAATTGGACTGGGTTGGCGCGGAGCGAC
>CAYUNA010000520.1:0-3906 GCA_964445895.1 uncultured Saprospiraceae bacterium
CTAATCCATAATTTTCATGCAAAAACCTTTCATAATTGGCTTAACGGGTGGTAGTGGTTCGGGCAAAACGACGTTTATCAACAATATTCGAGAAGAGTTTTCGAGTGACGAAATCTGTATCGTTTCGCAGGATGATTATTATTTCAGGCGGGAATTGCAGAAAAAAGACGAGCAAGGTATCGAAAATTTCGACCGTCCAAAATCCATCAACAAAAAGGAATTTGTAGCGGATGTAAAAGGATTGATTCGAGGCGATACGATTACCCGAGAGGAATATACGTTTAACAATAAAGAGGCAACGCCCCAAATTTTAACTTTTGAGCCTGCGCCAATCATCATTGTGGAAGGTATTTTCGTATTTCATTATAAAAAAATGCGCAACTTGTTTGACTTGAAAATTTTTCTACATGCCAAAGAAAACCTAAAAGTCATTAGACGCATCAAGCGTGACCGTGTGGAGCGCAATTATCCATTAGAAGACGTGCTGTATCGCTACGAAAATCACGTCATGCCAACCTTTGAAAAGTACATTTTGCCGTACCTGGATTCAGCGGATATTGTGATTAATAATAACAAAAAATTTGATATGGGACTGGCCGTGATGAAAGGCTTTCTTCGTAGTAAAATCAATGAAATGACGGATGAATAAATCATGTTTAAGTCTGTTCTTAGTTATTTTTTTTAGCATCTCTGGCTGGGGGCAAGGCTTGACTTGTGATAGAAGTTTAGGAATGTTGGTGCATTGGAAAGGGCAAAAAAATACTCAATTGATTCAATCCGTTAACGAAGTATGGACTGAAAATTCTACTTATTTGCAAATCAGTCCTGTCTTCATGGAACGCAATTTTGAACGCTGGGAATTTGGAATGCGTGGCGGATTTATTTGGAATAGATTGACGACTATAATAGAGCGACAACAAGGGAGTACAGTTGAAAAACGAGATTTATTTGTTCTTTCTATGGGGCAAGTGACCCGATTTTATTTTGAATATCCAGAACAGCATATGCGGACGTTTTTAAATCTGGATTTGCAAATTTTGGGTGGCATTGGGGAGAGAGAAATTAGTACATTTGGCGGTCTGGCTTCCTTTGGGATAGGAGCAATGTATCAAATAAATGAGCATTTAGCGGTGGAATCAATGATTTCAACATCTTTGCTTAGCCTGGGACTAAGAGACTTGAGGGGGTATCCGCGTGGATTCCAATTTTGGGTAGGATTTCGCTATTGTTTTGAGAAAAAAGTCACGCCATGAAAAGAAATTTAACGTCATTGTTATTGCTGTTTTTTTTACCAATTGTCTTATCCGCTCAATTGGAAAAGGGCGATTGGATGATTGATTTTCAGGTGAATACCAATAATGATTATTCCGATTTATTGTTTGCTAAGAGCTTTTCTTCTACGGATAACACCTATTTTCGAATAGGAAAATTGCTCAAGAAAAACCTTGTGACGGGGGTGACTTATGAAATGAATAATCAGCATATGACTACCTATGCAATAGATGAAAAATTTTCTTCTTCGACTCAGCGCTTCAATTTCGGGCCATTTCTTCGCTATTATTTTGGTAACCAACCTGAAAAACGGATGTTGTTTATCAAAAGTAATTTTACCTGGGAATACAATAAATTCAAATCGACTACATCGGAAAATGATTTTTTAAAACGCCTAAGATTGGATGTTGGGATGGGACTGAGTTTATTCAAATTTCCTACCGCCTCTTTTGAAATGTGGTTAGATTATAATTTAATTCGCACCAATACCAATCACGATTTTGACAACGCCCGATTCGGTAACAGCACTTTGATTTTTGAAATGGCTTTTCAAGTCTATTTAAGCGAAAAATTTTTTCAAAAATGGGGAAATAAAAACATTCAATTTCTCCAAAAAGGCCGACAAATTATAGGAGGAACTTTCCAATATGATGACATCACTTCAAACTTATTTGGACAGACAGTAAGGATTGAATTTACGCCGCACTATGGCTACTTTGTTGCTGATCGTTGGATGATTGGCGGAGAAACGCCGGTGCTGCTTAATTTTGTTTTTAAAGATTTGGATTTGAATTTAGGAATTGGCCCGTTTTTTAGATATTATCAACCGATTACCAATCAACTTCAAGTATTCGGACATCTTGGTTTGACAAGCATTTTTATTGGTAAAAGTTATGAGGATTTTAGAACAGCTCAAAAGGACAAATGGACGTTCTCCAAGGATTTAGATACAACCTGTGGTGTAGGGCTTAACTACTTTTTGACAGAAGATTTAAGCGTTTTTGCAATGTACAAATATCAAGTTTTACAGCCATTCAATTCGTTTAAATTTAATCTTTGGGATATGCCCGAAAGTAGAGTAGGACTGGACATGGGCTTGGCATTTTATTTTTAAAAAACCCGTTATTTTTAAAATGAATTTTTATAAAAAGCTGATAAACAGTGTTTTATTGCTTGTGGTTGCTATAAATATCCAAGCTCAAATTGTCAACGTTGAAAACAAAAGAACGCATCAACGCGATACTTCTGGCTTGTTTGGCAATGTAGATTTTGGTGTGAATTTGGTTGAAAATGGCAGCACGATTATAACACTAAGAGGCGGCGCGCAAGTGGAGTGGTTAAAGGGAAAAAATTTGTGGTTGTCCTCAACTAATTTCAACTTAGTCAAAGTGCAGGATGACCGTTTTGTAAACAACGGATTTCAACATTTACGGTACAATTATAATTTTAATAAGCGATGGACTTATGAGGCGTTTGGACAAGCCCAATTTAATGAAAAAACACGGATAAAGCTACGAGCTTTGGCGGGGACAGGTGGACGTTTGACCTTAGCAGACAACGACAAATCAAAGGCATTTTGGGGTGTTGCGTATATGTGGGAGTACAATGAAATCAAGGATACCAATATCATTCATCGTGACCACCGGCTATCAACTTATCTATCGTTTAATTGGCAGCCGGTGGATAATTTAACGCTTTCTGGTACTTCTTATTATCAACCCGTTTTACCCGATTTCGGCAATGCCAGACTATCTTCTCTGACGACTGTACAAATAAAAATTACCGATAAATTATCATTCAAAACGACTTTTCAAATCACTTATGATGGACAATTGAAAAAAGATGCGCCTGACGTTCCTGCGACCACTTATAGTTTAATAAATGGGCTACGTTGGGATTTTTAAGGAACGCGAAATAAATAAATTGACATTCTTGAGAACAAAATATCCTCTCAAGAATGTTAAGTTATTTACTTCGCGTTCCTAAGCGTTAGGACTCACGCAATTCGCTCACATACGCGATAACTTCAGGAAAAAATTCATTGAATTCTTGTTCGAATAGGTCATAATCTGTTTTCAAACTCTCTACCGCATTATTGAGCAAAAGTGGCTGTGATACGCGACGTTTCATTCGTTCAAAAACGTAGCGTAGACCGTCGTCCCAACCATATTTTACCAACCAGTTGTCGGCAATCATTTCAGGTAGGCGATTGCCAATTTTGGGAGGTAAAATTGTTTGGTTTTTAGTCAAAATAGCATAAACTTTCTTAGTATAATTAGCGATAGGCTCATCCGAATATTTTTCCCAGTTATTCGCTAAAAGGTAGTCAAAGAGTACATCTAAAACGACGGGAGCATATTTTCCATGACGGGCACGAAGTCTTTGTGTGCCCTTGCGTACGACGAGGTGATTATCGGTATAAAAATCAATTTTTCGATGTAAAAAAATTCCTTTTTGCACTCCTTCCGAATAGTTGGCGACTTCGCGGTTGCGAATAAAATCAGCGATAAAATTGCCAATAAGCAACTCCTCGTCTTCTCCAGATAAATATAAATGTGCTAAGAAATTCACTACTGTTAGTTTATGTTTTTTGAAAAAAAATATAAAATAGACTTTATGAATGAGGTTGAGTAC
>CAYUNA010000521.1:0-3901 GCA_964445895.1 uncultured Saprospiraceae bacterium
GGATGAAAAATGATTTTTGCAAAATCATTTTTCATCCTCAAACTCCTCTTGTTTCAAAAAACTCACTTCACCGCGCCTGCGCCGCAAGCACGGTGAAGTGTTAAGGGAGCAAAACGTTTTGCTCCCTTAAGCTCCATTTATAAAAAATAATCAGGTGGTGCCCGTTGACAAAAGATAGAAAATGTACAATTTTCTATTTCACCGTTACTAAGGCTTTTTGTGTGCATATCGCAGGTATTAAGTAATGAGTTTCTCATTACTTAATCTTTAAATGCTTTACGAATCAATGCTTGAAATTCTTTAGCAATTCCACTATTAGTTGCGACAATTTCTTTGCCAAAAAGGTAGTTGTTTTCACCGCTAAAATCAGATACCTGACCGCCTGCCTCTTGTACAATCAGGATACCAGCCGCCACGTCCCAAGGGTTCAAGCTGTATTCAAAAAATCCATCAAATCGCCCACACGCCACGTATACTAAATCGACTGCAGCCGAACCAAATCGTCGAATTCCTCGCGTCTCCTGCATCAAATATTCAAGCATCTTAAGATAGCTTTTGACCTTTGAATAATCGTAATATGGAAAACCTGTAGCAATCAGAGTTTCTGATAGTGTAGTGGTTGGCGTCACGCTGATTCTTTCGCCATTCAAATATGCTCCACCATTTTTATACGCATAAAATGTCTCATTTTCATTAACTTCATGCACTACGCCAATCACCAATTCTTCTTTAAATCTTAGTGCAACACTGATGGAAAAACAAGGCAAATCGTGTAAAAAATTAGTTGTTCCATCCAATGGGTCAATTATCCATTGGTAGTCACCTGACTGATTTTCAATAGTTTCTTCTTCTGTCAAAAAAACAGATTCTGGCAGTAATTCTTGCAAACTTTCGACAAGTTGTTTCTCTGCATTTTTATCAACGTAGCTGACGAGGCTATTTTTGCTTTTTGTTTCAATTTGTCCAGATTTTACTTTGCCTTTCTCCGCTAAAAGAAACTCGGCCACCCTACGGACAATTGTACAGGTTTCGGCGGTTATGTGGGCTAGTTTTTCAACGTTCATTTCTGCTATTTTAAAATCATTATCAAATTAGAGTTGCAAAAGAGTGAACTTTTGTAAAGAAAAACTACTTTTACTCTCGGAAGTTTTAAATGAATTAATCAAACATGGCAGCAGAAGTAAAATATATTATAGACATCAACAACAGAAAAGCTTCTTTTCAATATAATTTTATTGATGAATTTGAAGCAGGTATGGTATTACTTGGCTCTGAAATGAAGTCTATTCGAAAAGGGCAGGTCAATCTGCGGGACGCATTCTGTTATTTTGAAAATAACGAGTTATTTGTCAAATCGCTCTACATCAAGGAGTATGAACATGCCAATCAATTCAATCATGAAGCTCGACGTCCAAGAAAATTATTATTGAAAAGAACGGAACTGAAAAAGCTTCATAAAAATATCAAAGAGAAGGGGTTTACAATCGTTCCATTCCGTTTGTATATTAATGAAAAAGGGCGAGCAAAATTAATGATTGCGTTGGCACAAGGTAAAAAATCCTATGATAAACGGGATTCGATTAAGGCGAAAGATAATAAGCGAGATATGGATAGGATGAAAAAGATTCAGATGTAGAGATAATTTATCCTCTGTTTTTTATTATTACTATTAACTTAACTTAAGTGCCGCTATAAAATAGAAAAGTGCGACCATCTTTCGACAATCGCACTTTACTTTATCAGAGCTGAATCAAGCTAAAACAGATTAGCTTTTCCCTTAATTCGCTTCTGCTTCAACAGCAGCAGCTTCGGCTTTCGCTTTTCTTTCAGCGATAGCCGCTTCCGCCGCACCAGTTATTTTTGCTTTAATTTTCTCTTCAATTTCAAAAGCAACTTCTGGATTATCTTTCAAAAAGTTCTTGGCAGACTCTCGACCTTGTGCAATTTTTGCACCGTCATAACTATACCATGCACCGCTTTTCCCGATAATATCCTGATCAACGCCAATGTCGATGATTTCCCCTGATTTGGAAACACCTTCACCGTAAGTGATGTCAAATTCAGCTACCCGGAATGGTGGTGCCAATTTATTTTTCACTACTTTCACTTTCACGTGATTTCCAACTACATTTCCTTCTTTGTCTTTAATCGCAGAACCTGATCGACGGATATCCAAACGAACTGATGCGTAAAATTTCAAGGCATTACCACCTGTGGTTGTCTCTGGATTTCCGAACATGACACCGATTTTCTCCCGCAATTGGTTAATGAAAATACAGCAGCATCCTGTTCGACCAATCGTACCTGTCAATTTCCGCATCGCCTGAGACATCAATCGAGCTTGTAAGCCCATTTTAGAGTCTCCCATCTCTCCTTCAATCTCACTTCGTGGTACCAAGGCAGCAACGGAGTCAATTACTATAATATCAATCGCGCCAGAACGGATTAAATTTTCTACAATTTCTAAGGCTTGCTCACCATAGTCAGGCTGCGAAATAAGCAAGTTTTCTGTATCAACACCTAATGCTTCAGCGTAATTTCTATCAAAAGCATGTTCGGCATCGACAATCGCCGCGATACCACCATTCTTTTGACATTCGGCAATAGCATGAATAGCCAAGGTTGTTTTACCTGAAGATTCAGGTCCATATATTTCAACAATTCGACCTTTTGGTAATCCATTGATTCCTAAAGCAAGGTCAAGGCTCAATGAGCCGGTAGGAATGACATCAGCCTGAATGATAGGTGCGTCTCCCATACGCATGACGGTTCCTTTTCCGTAAGTTTTATCCAAACGGTCCATCGTCAATTTCAACGTTTTCAGTTTTTCATTTTTATCCATTGCCATGTATTCTGGAATTTAAGTATTAAAATTTTTGTTTTATTTATGATGCAAAGATAAATTAAATGTTTAACAAAAACAACTTTATCAAGAAAAAAGTGACATTTTTTTTAATAAAAGTTTGAAAAGACTGTTGTTTTTTGTTTTTATCTTAGTTTTTGTTTTAAAAAGTAATTCGATTTTGCGTCCAAAAGTAACTTTTAAAAATGGAATGGCAAAATTTGATAAGAGACAGTTGGGAGGAGTCAGAGGGCAGGAATACGAGCCGCTGTTAGCTTGACCTCTCGCACCTGTCTCCTAATAATTGCAAAAGCCCTTGACATCATTACGACGTCAAGGGCTTTTTACAATTTGGAAAAAATCTAAGTTTAGACAAATCCAACAGGTTTCGCCTCGTTACTGTAGCCAAGGATATTCTGAATCGCGGACGGAGAAGGGGAGAATTTTGCTTTAGGGAGCATTTGATAGCCTTTAAGCAATTCTTCGTACTGATTGGCAAGCACTGGGTTTTCACAGAGTGCTTCGCTAATGGCGATAGTTTCAGAAGCAGTGGTTTCTTTGTAAAGGAAGCGAATAAGGTCATTTTGTGTACAGAGATGCTTCATGTATTTGTATTTAATATTTAAATAGATTACGTTTGTTAAAGATGCCTATAAAACTATTTTGAGTCTTTTTTTATTGTTGAAAATGGAATTATTTTTAAGTTTTTTTTGGTAGAGGTGAAAATTTTGTTAAAGAAGAGAATCGGACAGGCGTTAAATGGTAAAATAGTGTCTATATGATAAAATGACAAAATGTGATGAATATAATACTCAACCTTTTGGTCATCCGAACCCGAGACATCGAAGCGTTATCTCAATTTTATGAAAAATTGGGAATGAACTTCGATTATCATCGACACGGTAATGGATTAATGCATTATTCTGCAAAAATTGGAGAAACTGTTTTTGAAATTTATCCTTTTTTGAAAAATCAGAAAGTTGCAGATAATTCGTTGAGATTAGGTTTTGCTGTTGATAATTTAGATGAATTAATTGCAGATTTAAAAAAGACGGATAC
>CAYUNA010000522.1:0-3895 GCA_964445895.1 uncultured Saprospiraceae bacterium
CTCACTCCCCCGCGCCTGCGGCGCGGGGCGGTGGGGTGTTAAGGGAGCAAAACGGTTTTTGCAAACCGTTTTGCTCCCTTAAAATCCCTCTCTTTGAACTATAGAGATAAAAAAGCTTGTTATTAAAACCAAATCAATAAAAACCTATGCCTTTATCAGGAATTAATCGAACTCACGCACAAATCTCTCGTGCAGCATTGCAACGCCTCTACATTGCCATGCGCCACCTTTTCATTCGCGGAAATTACAAACCACTTGGCGTTTCTGGCGAAGCAATGATTGAAGCGATGATGGCCTTGCGCCCCGAAATTTACGGCTCAATTGCAGATTCTGAACGGGTCGAATTATCAGGGTTGTTATACATTTTTCAACGATTGCCGCAAGGAATTGAAGAGTGTCGATATATCAAATTAATTTCCAGAGAAGGCTACGAAAACGCTGATTTTGAAGTACTTACGCCAAGCAAACGACGGCGGGATTGTTACCGAATTGACCATGAACAGATGTTTGTCGAGATGACCAGAGGAAGGAGTGACATCTATGATATTTTGACACATTTGACTTTTATGTACATTGAAGCAGAGAAGATTCGGAAGAATAGCCTGGACTCTAAAGGGCGTAAAAAACGGGATTGGTTGATGTTGCAAAAAGTGGTGGAAAAAATGGAAAACGGGGAAGAATTCAATAAAGAAGTCGCGTTTACTTATTTAAGTAATATTCTTGGGCGGACATTTGATGAAACTTTGGCAGCGTGCAAAAAGTTTGAAGCTGCGGATAAAGTTAACAGCATTTTTAGGATTACTTACTCGTTGGGAAGGCTGAGTATGGAGGAACATTTGGAAGATATTGACCGCGAAATCAGTTTTTCTTCTTCTTTACGACAGGAGATTGGTTTGCATATTTATGGTGAAATTTGGGCGAGTCGTATTAAGGAGACTATCGTCGAAAACGGTTGGTCGGAACGTCCAATGCACATCATCAGCGCGAATTTGCACAGTGTTTTGAACTCTATATTTGCGCTAAAAGCATTGGAAAAAGGCAATCCTAAAAATACCCTGGATGATTGGACAACGGAATTAAGTCGAGCTGGAAATTACGAACTGCGTAACAAAGTGAGGGATTATGGCTTGAAAAATGGCATGATTGAACTATTTGACACGAGCGCGACGGGCATCACGGTGCAAATTTTTGATATGGAAAAGGTGAAGCCCGCCAATTTGCTACCTAAATTTCGACCGTCAAAAGCGAAAAAGAACGAAAAAGCTCCCGTCTTAATCGTCATGGATTATGCTTTCGGCGAGCAAGCATTCGAGACTTTAGATGAATTATTAAAACCTTATGATAGCAAAACGGGAAAAATTCCATTGCAAATCAAATCCGTCAATATCATGGGAAAAGCGGGGATTTTGGAAGGAGGAAAAGGTGACATTATGATTCCAAATGCCCACGTTTTTGAAGGAACGGCTGATAATTATCCTTTTGAAAATGCGCTCAAAAAAGCAGATTTTGAAAATCAAGGACTCGGCGTATATGAAGGACCAATGATTACCGTTTTGGGCACGTCTTTACAAAATCGCGATATTTTACGCTATTTTTTAAAATCTTCGTGGCGTGCAGTTGGCTTGGAAATGGAGGGCGCACACTATCAAAAAGCGATTCAGGCGGCGTCTAAAATTCGCAATTCTGTGAGTAAGGATTTGGTCGTGCGCTATGCCTATTATGCATCGGATAATCCGCTGGAAACGGGCAGTACACTGGCTTCTGGAAGTTTGGGATTTGATGGGGTAAAGCCGACTTATTTGATAACGGAAAAGATATTGGAAGGGGTATTGCGGTAAAATTTTAAACATGCTCTAAAAATAAAACATCGGAATAAATATTGTCGCCAATCCCCAAATAATCAACGCCAACAATCCGCCAACTTTCAAAAAATCTACAAAACGGTATTCTCCTGGCCCATAAATCAAGGTATTGGTCTGATACCCAATCGGCGACGCATAACTCGTATTTGCCGCAAACATTACGGTGAAAAGCAGCGGTCGTGGGTCTAAATTCAAACTCAAACCAATCGAAATAGCAATTGGTGCCAACAGAATCGCCGTCGCATTATTAGAAATAACCGTACTCAAAAATGCAGTTAAAATAAAAAGCATACTCACTAGCATACGCGGCGAAACCTCCCCAAATAATTCAATAAAAGTGCTGGCAATCAGTTGACTTGCCCCTGTATTATCCATGGCAATACCGAGTGGAATTACACCCGCCAACAAAATATAAACGCTCCAATCTACCCGCTGATAAGCCGTTTGGAAACTTAAACAACCGGTAATCAACATCGCTCCACAACCAGCTAATGCGGATACCATAATCGGTAAGATATCGACGGCTGCCAATATAATAACCAAGGCTACAATCAAAGCGGCGATATACCGTTTACTCGCCTTATTCGCCATGTTTTCATGTTCTTGTAACACAATGAATTCTGGTAGATTATAAAAACGTTTGAACTGACTATTTTCTACTTCCATCAATACCGTATCACCGGGTTCAATATTGATTTCATCCAGTTGAGAATTGTAGTATTTACGGCGTTTTTTAACTGCCAACGGAACGGCGCTGTATCGTTGACGCAATGTTCTTTTATTCAAAGATTTACCCAATAATCTGGAGTTGGGGCGGATGATGACTTCGCATAAAGTCATATCTGCTAAACTCAGTTGTTTGTCTGCAAATTTATCTGCACGAGTTATAAATTCTACATTTTCTAACGTAAGTATCTCTGATATGAGTTCTACCGACCCCTTGATTAAAAGCGTATCATTTTCTTGAATATAATCCTTTTGAGAAGGAAAAAAGGAGAAATCGATGCCTCTTTTTATCTCTAAAACATCTATTTCTTCATCATTAAAAATACTGATTTCCTGAAGTTGCTTACCGATGAATTTTGAGCCCGCTAAAATTTTAATTTCTGTCAAATAATCTTGCATCTCATACTGATTTGTCAAGTCATCTTCTTGGGTTCGATTTGGAATTAAAAACCGCCCAATCAACAACATATAAATCAGTCCGCCACCAAAAAATACTAAGCCCAATAAGGAAAATTCAAAAATGCCAAATTTAGGTAAACCATAATTGACCGCAATAGAACTGACCAATAAATTCGTCGATGTACCCATCAAAGTGCACGACCCGCCGAGGATGCCCGCGAAAGATAAGGGCATCAATAATTTAGACAAGCTATTGGGCATTTTTTTCGATAACTGCACCGTTATTCTTAAAAAAACGATGACAACTGCGGTGGTCGCAATGAACGCTGAAGATGTACCAACAATCAACATGATTGCCAAAATAACGAGCCATTGTTTTTGCTTAAAAAGTGGTTTCATGCGTTTCCCCAATGCATTAATTGCCCCAGTGGATTCTAATCCGACCGTCAAAATCATCAACGCTAAAACAGTAACTGCCGCTGAATTACTCAATCCCGAAATGCCTTCTTCAGGACTAACAAAACCACTAACAATTAGTGTCACCATGACTAAAAAAGCGATAGTATCAGCAGAGATAATTTCGATGGCAAGCAGGACAATCATCAAACCGATGATGCCAAAAAGAACGGTAATTTCTATGGTCACATTAATTGGTTTTCATACAATTTTAAAATTTAAGCGGTGCATCAAGTGTGAACCTATAGGTGACGCGCGATGTCTTTTTGAGGTTTGTCTCTAAATTAACCTTTAGCAAAATACATTGACCAAATGAAATCATTTAGAACCATTATTTCTGATACACCACCGAAATTTAAAAGGATAAGGAAATGTTTTGTTTAAAAAAAAAGTGAGTATTTTTTAGAACAGTTTTTTTAGTACCGTGTAACAAAAGTTTCTTTAAATTTTCT
>CAYUNA010000523.1:0-3892 GCA_964445895.1 uncultured Saprospiraceae bacterium
CAAAGCACAAAATGAAACCAAAATCTACTGGTTCAAGAACCGAAGTTTATTTAATCCGCGTTCCTTATTTGAACAATAAGTGATTCAATATCGTCTCAGTTTTTTTGAATTTTCTCAAAGTGATTTTAAAAGGCAGTAATGAGTTTGTAAAACCCGTTGCTGCCCTTCTCCTAATTCAAAGAAACTGACTTTACAGTGTATTCAATACCGTAAATAAAGTCAATTTCTTCCGTATAAATGAATTTTAAAAGAACTTCTACTTGAAAAACTCGACAAAAATCCATTTTTTGCATTCAAATTATAAAAATTTAGGATAAACAACTACCTTTCCTTTTCAAAAATTATTTGATGAGCAAACGACACCTTTTTCGACCAACTGTTAAAGCAATTAGTCTTTATATCTTTCTTTTCCTTATTCTTGTAGTGACGATTGTCCCTGTCCTTTCATTTTACATCGTTTATCAAATTTGGTTCAAGGCTCGGCAATGGAAAATCTGGAATTTGTGGTGGTATCGGTCTACCGAAAAAGGCATTCCTGAGGAATTTTACACTGCTGATTTTGCGGAAGTCAAGACACAAGAACTTGAAACGGTTCAAGCCCGTCGTACTTATTATAACCTACCGGATGCCGATAAAAATGACCTCAACGGTTTGTGTATTTCAGGCGGAGGAATTCGGTCGGCAACCCTTGGATTAGGGCTCATGCAAACCTTTATTTCTAAAAATGTGATGAAGGGCTTTGATTATATGAGTACCGTTTCGGGAGGAGGCTACATTGGGTCGTGTTTGACCTCTTTATTGAGTTTGGAAGAGCGTGTAAAGAATGATTTTCAAAAGCAGAAAATTTTAAAGGAGGAAAAAAAAACATTAGAAAAGCTATTATTAGATGAAAATCTTCCAGAAGAAGTCAAAGCCGATATTTATGTAAAAATCAAAAAAAAGGAGGATGCAATTGCGCGATTAGAATGGGAGATAATGGATAAACAAAGCGCCCCTAATCTCCATAAATTAGATTTGACCCCACAAAATTCACCGTTTACAACCGAATCAACTTTCGATTATCAACCTTTCGACAAAGCCGAGTTTAATACGCTGCATCAGATGCACCACTTACGGACGCACGGACAATACCTGACCCCTGACCAAGGTATCGGAAATCGGGATGTCAAGCGTGCGTTTGGAGCGATTTGGACGGGAATTATGCACAATCTTTTTGCGTATTTTACCGTCGTGGCCATCATTATTTCCTTAGCATTTACACTGCTTTTTGCCATTTCAAATGGAGCTTTTTTTGAAGCGGTCAATTATGACCCACTGGAAATGATGCCAGATGAAAGCAACCTTAGTTTTGTGATGCGCGAAATTGATAATTGGTACGATAAAGGAATCCGACGACAAGGAAAATTCATCTCCGAAGCCGTGCGTGACCATAGTTATCTATGCAGTGCTTTTTGTTCTTTAGGATTCTTATTTAGTACGGCATTTTTGTTTTTTGCCTTCTGGTATCAACGCCCCAAATCATCAGATAAACGCGTCAATGAAGTCACTTCTGGTTCAACTTTCACCAATGAACAAGAACTAAAATGGCTCAATTTTTTCCGATTGACGAGCTATGTCATTCTGTTTATTTTCCCAGTAGTTTCTGTGGCGTTGATGATTCAATTTTCGGAAGGTCATACATTTAAAAATTTTTACTGGGTGGTCTTTGCGCTTCCCCTATTCTTTGGTTTAGGAATGATTATCGGGACTTTTATGATTACTCCATTGATAGAATATTCCAAATTTGTCTGGATTCCTTTGTTAAAAAACTTCAATGACCAATTTAAAAGAGGCGGGGCAGGTAAGCGAATGATTCATCAAATTAATCGTCGTCGAAACTCCCCAAGTTACAGGTCGTTATATTCTGCAACACAAGGGCAGGCAATGTATATTTTGATATTGGGCATTCTCATTCCATTCATTTTGCTGGCTATTTTTTCTCTTCGCTTAGAAGGAAATTTCTTGTTTTCACTCTTCTCACTTGGAGTAGTTTATTATTTTTTCACCAGCAAATTTGGTAGCGGCACTGATTTTTTCAATCGCCTATTAGAGCGCATTAAACTGCCGATGTTAAATTTATCCGTATTTTTAATGATGTTTATTACCATGTCGGTTTTTGCAGGTTGGATTATCAATTGGCATGGGGCAGTTAGTCAAAATTCAGAAATTGTTATCCTTAATAACGCCGGTGAAGGCTTGTCTTACGATACAGAACCACAAATTTCAGGCTTACTTTTCAAACGTCGTTTTGATACTTTAGAGTTTAAAATCACCAATTTTGATACTTCCCGTTATCAAATAAATTTCTACGGTGACACCACCAATGATTTTAAAATCATTCGCAAAACACCCATTGTACAAAACGAAGAGTACCTCACGAAAGTCTATCCTCGAAAGAAATATTCCAAACAAGAAGGCTATGTTTCCTTTGGTAAATATTACCATACAGATTCTCTTTTAGTTAGAATTGCCGTTAGCGAAGCCCCGCATAGTTTGGGGTATGAATTGGGCGGCATTCCCTTTGCTGGCTTTCACATTGGCATGTTTAAAATTAGTGCTCGGTCGTCGATACTATTTGCGATATGCTGTGCTTTTCTCTTTATTATGGGGCATTTGACTAATGTAAATCGGCTCTCCTTACACTATTTTTATCGCGACCGATTGTCAGAAACCTATCTGACCACTGAGGGGCGAGTGAAACGTTCGGAAGCACTGGGTCGGCAGGGAATGCCCCTCAAATTGCTACGAAATCACTCAGATTTATACCTTAATAATATCAACGATGCTGCCAAAGGGCCCTATCATTTAATTATGGCAGGATTAAACTTACAAGGCAGCAATGATTTGGTTAGAAAGGTGATGAAATCCGAGCCTTTTTTATTCTCTAAGGAATACATCGGGTCTGCAAGTACGGGCTATGTCCAAACTAAAGATTACCGTGGTGGCACGACCACACTATCCCTCGCGATGACGATTTCTGGGGCAGCAGTATCGACAGGAATGGGAAAATTGAGCTTTGCAGCCCAAGCTTTTTTCATGGCTCTATTTAACTTACGAACAGGATTTTGGATAGAGAATCCTTGGTATTATCGGGATAGTTTTGCCATCGAAGAGGTCGAAAGTAAAGCCTGGAAAATATGGAAACGCCCCTGGTGGATGCGCTATTTATTTTATGAAATGTTTGGGATGACCAATGCACAAAAGCCCTTTGTCAACGTTTCAGATGGAGGTTTTACGGGCGATAATTTAGGATTGTTACCACTGTTACAACGCCGTTGTAAAAAAATCGTCGTTTGTGATTTTGAAGAAGACAAAGATTTTTCTTTTGAAGCTTTCACCCATGCATGTCGCATTGCCAATATCGAGTACAATACAGAGATTGAAATCAACCTGGCTCCACTCTTGCCCGATGAAAATGCAGAACCTTTTCATCAAAGCAAAGAAAGTGTCATTAAGGGAGTCATCCGCTATCCCAACAATATCATTGGAGAGATTATTTACATCAAATCCAGTATTGCCGCTTTTCGAATCAATGATGAAGATTTGGACGAAATGCCCGTCAATGTATTTAATTATAAAAAAGAGAACCCAAATTTTCCACACGAAACAACGGCTGACCAGTTTTTTAATGATATACAATTCGAAGCGTATCGAGCATTGGGGAATCATTTGGCAGTGCAAGCTATACCACATATTCTGAGGTGGAATAAGGATTAAGGAACGCGAATTAAATAAACTTCGGTTCTTGAAGGTTATTTATTTCGTGTTCCTAATTCTACTTTGGCACTTTAGATTTTGGTTTTGTTCCTTAGCTATCTTCTGTCCGCACGCACCACTAATTTCTTTTTTTAGA
>CAYUNA010000524.1:0-3884 GCA_964445895.1 uncultured Saprospiraceae bacterium
AATTTCTACCAATAGCTAAGTCGCTCCGCGCCAACCCAGTTCAATTTATTTTTTTTATGAGAAAACCCTTTACAGTGTATTGAACGCAATTAAGTATTAAATTTTTACAATATGTCAACTCAAAACAGACGAAAATTTCTAAAACATTCAAGCCAAGCAGCCTTAGGTTTAGGTTTATTGGGATTTTACAATTGTAGCTCTGACCATGAGAAGAAAGAGCAAAAAGAGGGCGAGCAGCATGACGATAATCACAACAAAGAGCTATTTTTTAAAATTTCCTTAGCACAATGGTCGCTTCATCGAACATTTGAAAATGGGGAATTGGATAATTTAGATTTTGCAGCGACTGCTAAAAACAAGTTTGGTATTGAAGCAATCGAGTATGTCAATCAGTTTTTTAAAGACAAAGCCAATGATAAAGCTTATCTCGGTGAAATGAAAAAGCGGGCGGCTGATAATGGGGTCAAAAGCCTCATTATCATGGTAGATGGCGAGGGAGATTTGGGTGGTTTAGATGATAAAAAACGGGCAGAAGCTGTAGCTAATCACGAAAAATGGTTGGCAGCAGCTCAATTCCTGGGTTGTCACTCCATTCGAGTCAATGCGTTTGGTATCGGTAGCCGAGAAGATGTTGGTCAAGCAGCCATTGATGGTCTTGGAAAGCTAGCGCAAATGGGTGCCCAATACGGTCAGAATGTCATCGTCGAAAATCATGGTGGCTGGTCTTCTGATGGCGATTGGTTGACGAATGTAATGGCACAAATCAACTTACCCAACTGCGGTATTTTACCCGATTTTGGCAATTTCTGTATCGAACGTGAAGGCGGCAAACAATGGGAAGGTGAGTGCATCAACGAGTACGACCGTTACAAAGGTGTTCAACAGTTTATGAAATATGCGAAGGCGGTAAGCGCTAAATCACATGATTTCAATGCAACTGGCGAGGAGACCAATACTGATTTTATGAAAATGATGAAAATTGTAAAAGATGGCGGCTATAGCGGCTATGTCGGTGTGGAATATGAAGGTAGTGAACTAAGTGAGGTCGATGGAATTTTGGCAACGAAGAAGTTGTTAGAGACGGTTGGAAAAAAATTGTCTTAGAAACGTTTTAAAGTAGGATTTACTGAGTAAAGTAAGAGTTACTTTGAAAGTAACTCTTACTTTACTCAGTAAATCCTACTTTAAAAATCAAAAACACGATGAATTTAAATTTCAAACAATTCGGTCAAGGCGACCCTATCATTATATTACACGGCTTATTTGGCACATTAGACAATTGGCAAACACTGGCAAAAAAATTGGCAGACGATTATACCGTTTTTATTATTGATCAACGCAATCACGGACGCTCACCGCACGACGATACCTTCGATTATCCAACAATGGCTGCAGATTTGAAGGAATTCATGGAACAAAACTGGATTTATAAAGCTCACCTTATCGGTCATTCGATGGGTGGAAAAACAGTAATGCAGTTTGCTTTGGAATACCCTGACATGGTAGACAAATTGGTAGTCGTGGACATCGCACCAGTTGATTATCCAGAGCGACACAATCACATTTTCGATGCCTTATTGAATTTACATCCAGAAAAAATTAACAATCGAAAGGAAATTGATGCCATTTTGGAAAAGCAGATTCCAGCATATGGCGAACGGCAATTTTTAATGAAAAATTTGACGCGTAATAAAGAAGGTGGAGGCTATCGTTTTAAAATGAATTTGCCTGTTATTTATAAAAATTATGCCCACATATTAGCCAATGTCACCAGTGATGACAGTTATAATGAACCGACCTTGTTTATAAAAGGCGGTAACTCCAAACACATTCAAGCAGCATATCAAGCACAAATTGTAGAAAAATTCCCAGCAGCAGTCATCAAAACCATTGAAAATGCTGGACATTGGGTTCATGCTGACCAACCTGACAAACTGCTTCAATTAGTTAGGGAATGGTTTTTGTAAAGTAGATATTAAGGAATAAGTCAAGATTTAGAGCATAATCTTCCTAATGCTACAATTCAAAAATAGTTGACAGCTATGAAAGAATTTTAAAAGAGAGAATTTGAGGTTGCATCAAAAGGTCTTCTGGTCACACGCACCCCGAAATATTCTCTTTTAGAATATAATTTCCCTCTTAACGAGAAAAATTGCCTTATGAAACAACCCCCATTGTTATTATTAGAGGTCGAAAATTTTTAATTAAACTGTCAATTACTTAAGAATAGAAGCACTAGCAACTTTTCCAGTTGTCATTTTATCTACACATGATGGATTCACTTAGGACTCGGCTACTAAAAATGGGGCAATCGCCCAGCTTAACAATTAATGAAAATCGACGGATTGCGGTCATCAATCGCATTGCTTTTCCATTTGCAATAACGGTTTTTATCAATGCACTTCTATTTCTCTACGTTGGAAATATGGAGGGCTGTATTGCGGCAATTTCTGTAAGTATTTTTGTATTAATTCCCGTTTACTTTAATCACTACGGCGGACATCATTATGCCCTTCGATTCTTCATACCCATTTACTATATTTTATTGATAAGCATTGCTTTTTTGGTCGGTTCTTCTTCAAATATTGAATTTGGTTTTTTTCTAATTTTAATGGCAATTTCTATATTCACAGATACGAATAAGCATCGAAATTTATTACACTTTTTTGCTTTCTTTGGTTTCTTTTCAGCCCATGCCATTTATATATTCACAACTCCACTATTAGTCTATCCTTTCCCATTTTGGGGCGGCTTGTTTAATGGTTTAGCTATTGGCTTTATTTGTTTTCAAATTCTTCTGTTTTTTAGAGCGGAAACCGAACGCACCGAAGAATTTATTTTGAGTAGTCGAGAAAAGTATCGTTCCCTGATTGGAGGCGCAATGGATGCGGTAATAATTGCTAATGAAAAGGGATTTATTATTCAATGGAATAAGCAGGCGGAACATATATTTGGCTATACTTACGAAGAAACTAAGTACAAAAAATGGTATGATTTAATTGTTCCTGTTCGGTATAAAGAAAGGTATAAAGTTGGTTTTGAAGAGGCTGCGAAGACAGGAAAAGGAGAGCTATTGAATAATCGAACAGAAATAATTGGCATCAACAAAATAGGAAAAGAATTTCCGCTAGAAATATCGGTTGTTTCTCTTTTGCATGAAGGAAAATATATTTTCAATGCCTTTTTGAGAGACATCACAGAAAAAAAGCAAGCTGAAGAACAACTCATTACCATGAATCAGGAACTTCGGCAATTCGCCAGCGTGGCATCTCATGATATGAAAGAACCGTTGCGCACCATCAGTAGCTTTAGTGATTTATTGGCTAAAAGAATTCCAAAAAATAACGAAACCAACGAATTTTTGCATTTCATCAAAGATGCCTCCAAACGAATGACCCGCTTACTGGAAGACCTGATTTCTTATGCTAAAGCCGGGCATGCCGCAGATGATATGACGGATGTTGACCTCAATCATATTCTCGTTTTGGTTAAAAACAATCTATATAATTTAATTGAAATCAAAGAGGCTACGATAGAATGTGGACCTTTGCCAACTATCTTAGCCCAACAAACGCCACTCATTCAGTTGTTTCAAAATTTGATTGGTAATGGCATAAAATATACTAGTTCTGGAGTCAAACCAGTTATAAAAATTTATAGTCAAGAATTAGAAAATAGCTGGAAAATCAGCCTATCAGATAATGGTATCGGCATGAAGCAAGAATATTTAAATCAAATATTTGAACCCTTCACTCGCCTACATACTCGGGAAAAATTTGAAGGTTCGGGAATCGGCTTGGCAGTTTGTAAAAAAATTGTGGAACGATACAAAGGAAAAATTTGGGCAGAATCAGAATTGAATAAAGGTACCGTTTTCCACCTCC
>CAYUNA010000525.1:0-3875 GCA_964445895.1 uncultured Saprospiraceae bacterium
TAAATAAAATAGCGGAAGGTAGAAAATGTTTTAGCATTTATGGGAACATTTATTGTCAAAATCTCGTTTGATTTTTAAAGAATGTCGATTTTAGTTTTTTTTTTGAAAAAAAGGTATAAATTTGCACCCGCTTTGAAAAAAGTCATTCTTTGACAATAGAGATATTTAGTAGGTTACCAAATTATCAAACGTGATAAAATGTTTCCTTACTCATTTCTAATGGTTCATTGAAAAAAAATGGTCTCGTAGCTCAGCTGGATAGAGCAGGGCACTTCTAATGCTCAGGTCGCAGGTTCGAGCCCTGCCGGGATCACGTAAGATTCTAAAAGCCCTTGTGAATGGTTCGTTCGCGGGGGCTTTTTGTATTTAGGTCCTTCCCAAATGTCAAAATAAATTGGCACTTAATACCGTGTAACAAAAGTTTCTTTGCATTTAAAACAAGAGGAGTTTGAGGATGAAAAATGATTTTGTAAAAATCATTTTTCATCCTCAAGAACCCTCACCCGCGTTGCCGCAGGCAACGCGCACTATTATTTATTGGAGGTCGAAAATTTGCAATTTTCTCCCTCCTGATACTTTAAAGAAACTTTTGTTAGACTGTAATAAAACCCAATTGAACATAATTTTATGCCCAAAAGTATAATTTTTATTTATCAAAAATAAATACTATTCGTCAAAAAAACTTCCGTTAGACATCGTTTTTTATTTAAAAATTCCATCTGCTTTTTCTTCCATTTTAAAAACTGCATTTTTACTTTTGGTGTTGCATTTTCTTTAGCAATTTTAGACAAATTTTTATAAAAATGAAGTATCCAAAACAAGTCACAATTGGCGACATTACCGTAAGAGACGGTTTTCAGCATGAGGAAAAATTTATTCCAACTGCTGCCAAAATTTGGTTAGCCGAAGAGCTGATTTTAAGCGGTTTTAAACATTTGGAAATTACCAATTTTGGAAACCCGAAAGGGATGCCGCAGTTTCAAGATGCCGACGAGGTGATGCGTGGGATTCGGAATAGTAAAAAGGTGAAAAACTTGTTGGAGGATGTTTGCTTGACTGCTGTGACGATTCGCGAACGGGCAATAGAACGGGCGATTGAAGCTAAATTGGAGGGCTACGGGCCTGATAGAATATTGGTGATGGTGTCCACAAGTGAGTCGCATCATCGAAAAAATTCAGGACTCTCCCTGAAAGAATATTGGAAAATGGCAGAAAAATACATCCAAAAAGCTACCGACGCGGGCATTAAAGTCAACGGGACGGTCAGTACGATTTGGGGGTGTCCAATAGAAGGACCTACGAAGATGGAAAAAGCGGTGAAATTTGCGCAACGCTGGCTGGACATTGGTGCATCGGATGTGGAACACGCTGATCACGATGGGTCTGCTTCACCCGACCGGGTTTATCGGTATTTTTCGATGTTGTTGGATAAAATTCCACAGCCCGAAAAACACATTGTTCACTTTCATACGACGCGAGGCTGGGGTTTGGCAAATGTCCTCGCAGCACTGCAAGCGGGTATGACACACTACGAATCGACGATGGGAGGTATCGGTGGGCAGCCCGCGAATTTTATGGATGGTGTTCCGGTTGCTGGGACGGGGGCTTATTATTACAAAGACCCGAATATTGTGGGCTTGGTTTCTACGGAAGATATGGTGGTAATGATGGATGAGATGGGCATCAAAACCAATTTGGATATTGATAAAATACTGGAAACGGGTAAAATGGTTGAGCGAATCATCGGGCGACAATTGCGGTCGGAGAGTATTCGGACGGGTCGAATACCAAAGGAATTGAAAGGAAAAGCATAATAAAAGCCTAAAAAACGCTTTGCTAACTTTAATGGGCCTAAGTTTGCGGTATTATATTATTTTTTTAAAAAATTACAATGAATAAAGGAACCGTAAAATTCTTCAATGACACCAAAGGCTTTGGTTTCATCAGCGAGGAAGGCGCAAACAAAGACCACTTCGTACACGTGTCGGGCTTAATCGACGACATCAAGGAAGGGGACACTGTAGAGTTTGAATTACAAGAGGGCAAAAAAGGCCTAAACGCAGTTAATGTGAAAGTAGTTTAATTACCGCCCAACCTTATTCAAAATTAGAGAATGACGTTTCAATAGGTTGTTTTTTTGGCGACCTATTTACAAATAATAATCTTTTTTAGAATAACGTTTATACTTTTTAAAAGTAGGAAAAGCCTGTCAGTGATGACGGGCTTTTTTTTATGCAAATAATTTTTTAAATCTTGTTACATAGTATTAAAAATTGGAGGTTATTAGTTTTGCGTTCCTCAAATAAATTACCAATAAACCGGATGAAACTCTACCTTCCCCAAAGTATTTAACTCCAGTGTCGGCGCAGGTATTTTTATCCAATTCACCACACCAAATAAGGTTTTTAGGAAACGACTTTTGGTTGGAATTTTTGTCAATTCAATATCTAAGGAGAGATAAAATTGGCGGTAACGCGGGTACAAGTCGTCGCTCAGAATATATTTCGTTTCATCGTCTGTTTCCCATTCATTTTCAAAACCACCGTATAAATTACCTGAACCATAACCAGCAGCAATATTGAGCCATTTTGGAAAATTAGAGGTCTTTTTATTTGGTAAGAAAGAGTAGATATTTGCAGAAACCCAAGTCGTTTGTGCATTGTAATCTTTGAAAACAGACGTACCAAAGCTATCGCCGTATAACTCAATTGCTCGTTCATTTAAAGAAGTCGTCGAGCCGCCGTCAACAGAGGAGATAGGGGCAGTAGAATAGCTTTGCGGACTGGCGGAAAACTTCATTTTGATGCGTTGTTCTTCCCAAATTAATTCTTGGGTTAACCAAAAAGCAGTTCCTAATCCATTAGCTGCCATATCACTCCACGAAAAGCCCCAATCTGCCGAAAACCCATCCATGACTTCAATGGTTGTTTGCAAGCCAATACCTACTGCAGCCCCCACAATCAGAGCATTTTTTCGCTTCATGCCCGTCCATTTTGCCCCTTGAAAACTGTAATGACTTTCGAGCCAAGCGGTGTAAAAATGTCCTGCTTTATCCATTTGATTCCATTCTTTGGCATCGTCAAAGGTGTGAAAACCGGAGAGTTCAGATTGTTTGTACCAAGAGTTCCAGAGGGCAATCGAGAAGCCCGAATATATCGCCAATCCCGAACCTGCAGAAATGTACAATCGCTTTTTATTTAGGGTATCTGGATTTTCTAAAATATGGAGACGCGGAGATTGCGCGAACAGGGTTGTTCCGATAAAAAAAACAGTTATTAGGAGAAGTTGTTTCATGTAAAACCAGTTTGTGCAAAGCTACGCCGTTTTTATAGGATATACTGCAAACGCGCGGTAAATGTTGGTGTCAAACCCGTGACACCTAACGGAAAACTCATGCGACCATTGAAGCCAAAGTGCTCATTAAAAGAATAACTGAAGCCCATTTGGTGTTAGGTTATTTTTTACAAACTCCCTAAACATGCTCTAAAGGTGAATATTTTTTCGCTGCAAAATTTTTAAATTATGCATCTGCTTTATTTTCTGCTGCAAAATCACCCCAATTAGCAATGGCTTGTATTAATGGAATTAAAGTTTTACCGAATTCTGTTAGCGAATATTCCACTTTCAAAGGTGGCTTTGAGGTATAGACCTTCCGACTAATCACGCCATCTTTTTCTAAGGTTTTCAACTGTAAACTTAACGTCCGTTCAGTCACAATAGGCATTTCTTTTCTGAGTTCATTGTAACGGAGCGTTTTATTTATTAAATGAAATAGGATGACTATTTTCCATTTTCCACCAATAATTCCCATTGTTAAACTTGCACAGCACGGGTATTCTTTTTCTTTAAATTTATACATAATTCAGTTTATTTTA
>CAYUNA010000526.1:0-3867 GCA_964445895.1 uncultured Saprospiraceae bacterium
AAAAAGTAGTGAGTACTGAAAAAGTAACCGCTACTAAAAAACCGAAGAACTGATTTTACATCAATCCTTCGGTCAGCGTTTTTTTATACTATATTATATAGTGTCTAATTTTTCTATTGTAAATCTTTCAAGTTTCGTAAAAATCCTTTCACGTTCACTTGCTTCATAATATTGGCTAATCGTTCTGCATCTTTTTGATTTGAAAACGCACCAACAACTATTTTATAAACAGTCTTACCATTTAATTCATTAATATTGACAATGACAGGTTCACCAAACTGACTTTGCAATTTTTCTACCTGAATCAACACGTTGCCGTATTCTGCGAAAGCTCCAATCTGAACGCCCCACCCTTTCGATTCCTGCCGTTTGACCGAAAAATGAAATAACCCTCGACCTGTCGCTACTGCCTCTTCTACAACTACTGGCGGAATAATAACGCCGCTGCCATCTGCTCTACGAAGAGCTTCTGCTACTGCTTTGTCTGCGTTGACACGACCATAACCATACTTGAGTGAATGCCCTCGTGAATCATAATCTAATGGCGAACCAATTTTATCGGCTGTACTTTGCAGAATACTCTTTACTTCTTTTGCCGTCAAATCTGGATTTGCCGAGAGCATCAATCCGCAGATGCCTGCTACCAAAGGCGTTGCTGCCGATGTACCGCCGAAATGCTTGTATCGCTCTCCACGTGAAGTGCCATCTGCCCACCAACGGAATTGTCCTTCACCGCGAATTGTTGTTCCTAAATCCCAATATGCACGCGCAGCAATCACGGGCCAATCGCCATTGGAAGGTGCGACAATCGTTAACTCCCGACCTCGATTGGAATAAGTAGAATACCGATCCTTACTATCGGATGAGCCAACACAAATCATGTCGGGATGCGCTCCGTAGAAGTTAACATAATCCTTACCTTCATTTCCTGCTGCAAAAAGGACAACACAACCTTTACCATTTCGTCCTTTGGTGGCTGCTTTCGCTAAAACATCTTCCTTCAAAGGGCTCAAAGAATAGCGTGCGTCCGTCGTTCCCCAACTACAACTAATCACATCCGCCCCATTATCAATACAGTAATCGAACATCATCTCAGTTGACCGCAAGCTATACGACGTTCCCTGCAATGGCATAAACTTCGCTTTTGGTGCCACGCCTACCATTCCGGCTCCATTGGCTGCTGCGATTGCAATACTTGCACAAGGTGTTCCGTGTGTAAAATTGTGGTCTTCTTTCATTTCTTGCTTACCCGACCAAACGTTGAAAGGCTTGTGAATTTTATCTTTTAAATCAGGGTGGGTATAGTCGAAGCCATTATCAATAACAGCTATTTTAATATTAGAAGCCCCCAAATTGCCTAAGCGATTCCATGCGTCAATTATCTTTGCGTCTGCACCTTCTTTCATTGGATAATTGAGGTCTACTACTTTTCCAGGGTTATCAAAACTCCACTGATGCTTCAATAATCCATCAGCAGGCAGGTTCATATATTCATCCAAATAGGTGTCCACATCTGGCTCGGCATGGCTGACTAGTGATACGTTCTGCAGGGCTGCTGCGGTCTTGATGGGGTTTGGAGAATTTTTAGTCACTTTCGCAATGATTCGCTCTTCGCCACGTCGCTCGACCAATTCCAATTTGAATTCGTCTAAGACCATCAATTGTTCTTCTTCATCGGTTTGGGGTTCAAAAATGATGTAGATTTCTCCAGTTGGTACAAGTGGACGGGTATCGCCTTCAGCTACAAAAACATGCGTTCCCGATTCAATTTCGCGTTTTTTTCGAACTTCATCTAATTGTTCATCTAATGGTTGATTATTCGCATCGAGTGATACGACTTTGAAACCACCCATATTTTCAAAGACTTGCTTATCGACGTAGCGTGTTTTGGTGAGGTCTTTTTCCTTCCTTGTTTTCAAGCCAACGAGGTTGCTACTTTTTTGTACTGTAATTTCCCCTTTGCCAATTTTGACCTTGTATTTTTTTCCCATAATTATGTTTCGAATTTGGTTAATGAACGTTCCTAAATTCTTCATTTTTATCAAAAACGTGGTAAATATAGGAAAGTTTCAGAGCATGATTAAATTTTTTGCTAAAATAAAAAAGCCAGACACAAGTGCCTAGCTTCTTTTTATTACGTTCGCTTAAAACTCTTTTTATTTTGAAAACGACTAAGCGCGTATTGCATTTGCATGATTGTACATGTTACGCAATTTACGGCGAGCAAAGAAAATTCGGCTTTTGATAGTCCCTAGTGGTGCTTCCAATTCTTCTGCAATTTCATCGTATTTATATCCTTTATAAGCCATCCAAAATGGTCGTTTGAACTCTTCTGGAAGCGTTGCCACCATTTTCAACAACTCCTTATAAGCTGCATTACTTTCGCCCATATTGATGACATTTGAACCTGAGTCGATATAGTAATTATTCGGCGTCTCGTCCAAAATCGTTCCGCGACGAACTTTCTTGCGATAGTTGTTAATGAAAATATTTCGCATGATTGTAATAGCCCATGCTTTAAAATTTGTGCCTTCCCGAAATTTATCTGCATTAGACATAATTCGCAAAGCAGTATCTTGATATAAATCGTGTGCGTCAACGTCGTTACCCGTTAGTTTCATGGCAAAGGCACGAAGGGAACTGTTGATTTTATTTAAACTTCCTTGAATGTCGTAAATCATAACAGGCAATTATTTGTATGGCTTCACTGTTTTTTTAGATGGATACAATAGGGCATTTCGAAACCAGTATAGTAAGTGGAATACTACTCTTTAAACGATGAATGTAATTTTTGTTTACAAAAATCATTTTAAGACTGTGTTATTTTAATCATAATGGTTAATGATGTAAAAACGCGCATTATTCGCTTATTTTTAACTTTTCAACCTTTAATCACATCTTTTTGTAATTATTTTTTACAAAAGTAATCTTTATCAATTTAAAATGCAAATATTTTTTACTATTTAGAATATTTTTTAGTGATTTTAAAATATTCTTAACAAATTAAAATAAAACTCAACTTTCTTTTGTCTAAAAACGTTTGCAGTAATGACGCTTTTTTTTACGATGTTCTTATGTCTTTGGTATAATATTATATGGTTAATTGTCGATTAGCGGCTGTAATGATATTGTTTTTTACAAAACCGTGATTTTTTCGTGATACAATTGAACTTTTTGCGGATTTTGTTATTCTTATTAGCGGATTTGACTTTTAAACAGTAATTTTATTTATATAAATTATAATATTACCCTCTTTTGACGTTTTAGGAATCATTAATTATAGAAGTTAAATTTTAAAAAATCCAGCGTTTTAAGTTGACGTTTTTTTAAAATCGTTTTTTAGGCTTCTTTTTTTTTAATTAAAGCAGGACAAAATGGATTCTCAGCAAAGTAACTCAAAGATTTATTTGAGCGACAATATTCGTTTTTTGCGCAAGCAAAAGGAGTTGAGTCAAGAGGAATTGGCAACGAAGGTTGGACTCAATCGTGGCAATATCGCCTCCTATGAGAAAGGGACGGCTGAACCAAAGTTGTGCAACCTTTTGGCATTATCTAAGTTTTTTGAGGTAACCCTTCTTGACTTGACACAGCGAGATTTACAGAATTTTGGCAGTGTCCCTGTTTCACCAAATGGGACGGCGATTTCGGAAGAAGAAAAGCCGATGCTGAATGAATATTTTACTCGAGCAAGTGAATTAGATGAAGTATTGGAAGGACTCAATTGCTACCATTGTTACAAGAAAAAGAGTTTTGATGAAATGCCTAAGGAACAACAAATGTTGGTATCTAACTTTGAAAAGTTATTTGAAGTGGCACAGGTTTTAATGGATTCACACAAGGAGTTGTTGGCGTTTGTGCAATCGAAAT
>CAYUNA010000527.1:0-3861 GCA_964445895.1 uncultured Saprospiraceae bacterium
TTAGTGGTTATTGCTTGACCAAAATTTAATAAAAACATGAGTCATCCCGAATTATTTCATTGAATTAAAAATTCAGGATGACTCATATTTACGTTTGATACTTAAGAGCATGTCTCGTTTTTCTACTTTCTAATCATTCAGCAACAACTTTTTCAGCTCATTCAATTTCATCATACACTCAATCGGCGTCATCGAATTCAGATTCAAATCCATCAACTCTTCCTTAATCTTTCCTGCCGTTTCATCCACCGTTTCAAAAATACTCAACTGATAATTTTCGGGAGAAATCTGTGCGGTATCCGCTGTAGTCGCCTCTACCCCATCGACACTTTTTTGGCTATTGTCAATAGATTTGGTTTCTAATTGCGTCAAAATATGTGCAGCCCGTTCCACAATCGCTCGCGGCATTCCCGCCATTTTGGCAACATGAATACCGAAACTATGATTGCTACCGCCAGCCGTCAACTTCCGTAAGAAAATCACCTTCTGCCCGATTTCCTTCACTGCCACGTTGTAGTTTTTTACGCCTGTAAATTTATTCGCCAATTCATTCAATTCATGATAATGCGTAGCAAACAAAGTCTTCGGTTTCAAACCAGCATGTCCATGTAAATACTCCGCAATCGACCATGCTATCGAAATACCATCATAGGTGCTCGTCCCACGACCGATTTCATCCAATAAAATCAGGCTGCGGTCGCTGATATTGTTCATAATACTCGCTGTCTCGTTCATTTCCACCATAAATGTAGACTCGCCCGACGAAATATTATCCGACGCACCGACACGGGTAAACACCTTATCCAACATTCCCAATTTAGCTGATTGGGCAGGAACAAAAGAACCCATTTGAGCCATCAGACAAATTAAGGCTGTCTGCCGCAATAAGGCTGATTTTCCCGACATATTCGGTCCAGTAATCATCAAAATCTGGGCATTTTCCTTATCTAAAAACACATCGTTTGGTACATAACTTTCTCCCAACTCCAGCGATTGCTCAATTACCGGATGCCGTCCGTCGATAATGTCAATATCATAACCATCATTTAATTCAGGACGACAATAATTGTATTTTTTAGCGATTTTCATAAACGACAGCAAGCAATCTAAACGAGCAATCAAACTTGCATTGTGCTGTACAGGATGGATAAATTCATTGAGTGATGCTACCAATTCGCGAAATAAACGGTCTTCAATGACCAGAATTTTTTCTTCCGCACCAAGGATTTTTCCCTCCAGTTGTTTGAGTTCGTCAGTGATGTAGCGTTCGGCGTTGGTGAGGGTTTGTTTGCGCACCCAATTCTCTGGAATCAACCCTTTTCCTTTGTACTTATTGGTCACTTCAAGAAAATAACCAAAGACATTGTTAAAGCCAATTTTCAAACTTTCAATCCCCGTCTTTTTCGCCTCCTCCACCTGAATGCCGAGCAATAAATCCTTTGCATTTTTGACGATATGCCGTAGTTCGTCCAGTTCTTTATTAAAACCATCCGCAATCACACCACCTTTATTTAGATTGACAGGTGGCTCCTCAATTACTTGTTTTTTAATTTCCGCAATTAGCGTTTTACAAGGATTTAGTCCATCCGAAATTTTATGCAAATAATCATTTTCCGTAGCATTCAAAATCGTTTTTATCGGTTCAATCGCTTCTAATGCCCGCTTCAATTGTACGACTTCACGTGGATTTATTTTTTGTAAAGGCACTTTTGAAATCAGTCGTTCTAAGTCTCCGATTTGTCGGATTTGGTTTTCAATTTCCAAACTAAGCTCCTGATTATCAGCAAAATACGACACCATCTCGTGCCGTGCTTCGATATTGACGCGAGAAGTCAACGGCAGCACTACCCATTTTTTCAACAGCCGCGCGCCCATTGGCGAGACGGTCTTATCCATGATTTCAATCAATGGCGTCCCCGTCTCGTGCGAGCTGTGAATAAGTTCCAAATTTTGAATCGTAAAACGGTCAAGCCACACGTAATTATCCGACTGAATGCGGCTCAACGACGCGATGTGTTGCAAGTTTTTATTTTCTGTCGTCGACAAATAATGCAGCGTTGCACCCGCTGCAATTTGTGCCAATTGCATTTCTTCTACCCCAAATCCTTTGAGGCTCTGCACTTCAAATTGTTCCAAAAGTTTCTCTCGCGCAAAATCTTCCGAAAATACCCATTCATCCAGTGGAAAAGTATAAAATTTATCTCCAAACTTTTTCGTAAAATCCCGTGACTTGTCCTTAGAAAACAAAATCTCCGAGGGCATAAAACTCTGAATCAACTTATCCACGTAACTGATGTCGCCCTCACAGACCAAAAATTCACCCGTAGAAATATCCAGAAAAGATACCCCTGTCTGCCCTTTTTTCCCAAAACAAATAGACGCCAAATAATTATTCGACCGGTAATCCAGCAATTTTTCATCAATCGCCACACCTGGCGTTACCACTTCCGTCACGCCCCGCTTCACAATTTTTTTCTCCTTACTCGGCTTCTCCAATTGCTCACAAATCGCTACCCGATAGCCCGACCGCACCAATCTCGGCAAATACGTATCCAGAGAATGATAGGGAAAACCCGCCAATTCGATAGGCTCTCCTCCGTTGTTTCGCGCCGTCAGCACGATGCCCAACGCCTTAGATGCCTTCACCGCATCAACCGAAAAAGTTTCATAGAAATCGCCGACGCGGAATAACAAAATAGCATCAGGGTATTTATCTTTAACCGCAAAATACTGCTTCATCAACGGAGTAATTCTTCCCTTCACGACCTTTTTTTTCTTGCTCTTGGTGAGCATCGTTGTTCCTCTTGCCAATTTCGTATGTTTTTTTGATGGTAGACGGTTCACGATGAATGGCTGACGGAAATGCAAATATAATGACTTACTTTTCGGTCAACTTTCGGATGAACTGTTTCCGTTTTGACTGTAAAAATGATTGGTGTTGGGGTTATTTTGTTGGGTTGGCAAAGATAAAAATTATAGGGAGGATTCGGTTTTGAAATCATAGTGATTTTAAAAATCATCATGATTGGGAATTTTCTAAAAATACTGCTTTGGAAAATGAAACTCCGTCAACACACTATTTTCTACAGAAACATCTGCCCACTTCTTGGCTTTCGATTCAATTTTCACAATGCCGCAAGTCGGCAAATTCGCGATATACCCATCCTCTTTAAAATCATTCGCTAATGAAGTAAACGTTGGGTTATGTCCAAAAATAAGAACAGTATTTAGCGAGTCTTCGAGTAATTCAATGATTTCTAAAACAGTGTCTGGATAGGCTTCGTAGATGTTTTTTTCTTGAATAATGTCCTCTTTTTTGATACCCATAGCTTCCGCAAAATAAGTCGCTGTCGTAAATGCTCGATTAGCAGGACTCGATACGATAGCATCCACTTTTACGCCTTTGCCTGCCAACATTTTTGCCATGAAGGGAGCATCTCGCAAACCACGTTTGTTGAGTGGGCGGTCAAAATCTCGCAAGCTCATGTCTTCCCAACTCGATTTGGCGTGACGGATAAAGTAAAAGGTTTTCATATTTTTAATTTTTGACAAATGTAAAAAAAAAGTACCATCGAATATCAATCTCATGACAATACTAATCAAAAAATTTAGGTAAAAAACTAAAAATACACTTTTACATTGCCAATGGGCATGCCACGCAGTTTAAATAATTAATAACTGATTTTACGCACTTGGAATATTTCGTGGCTAAAATCTTTAACTCATTGTCTAATATTCGAACCGCCACGAGGGAATTCTAAAGGGAGAAACAATTTTGAAAAAATTGCTTCTCTCTTTAGAATCCCGCAGGCGCATAACGAAATCTTAGCTAAAGTAAATTACTTTTTGCGCCGCATTTAG
>CAYUNA010000528.1:0-3854 GCA_964445895.1 uncultured Saprospiraceae bacterium
TAAATCGCAGTTTCAAAGTAAAAACTAAGACCAAACTTTCTCTCTCAAGAATGTAAATTTATTTATTTCGCGTTCCTAAGCCGATTTTATCCAAATGCTTATTATAATATATAGTAAAAAATGAAACCTCAAAAAAAGGTGCACGCATCCGATTGTTGGCTCATTCTTAATTATTCACTCTTAATTATTTAATTAAAAATATATGTTGCTATCCATGACTGGCTTTGGCCGGGGAACGAATTCAATGGGGGATAAAACGATTACGATTGAAGTCCGGTCACTCAATAGTAAATTTACGGATATTCGATTCAAATGTCCAAGTACCTACCGCGAGAAAGAACCTGTAATGCGTAAGCGAATTACAACTTTTGCCCAACGAGGAAAATTGGATGTAACGATTGATGTAAAATCTTTAACTGGTGAAGATGATTTTGGATTAAATGTGCCATTGTATAAAAAATACTATACGGAGTTAACTAAAATTCATGAAGAAATGGGCGTGCCAGCGGGCGATTTGACGCAGGCAATCTTAAGAATCCAGAATGTCGTCGCTGCCCCAGATGCAAGAATGACAAAAGAAGAATGGGAAACTGTCCAAAAAACACTCAACGATGCGTTAGATCATTTTGATACTTTTAGAAAATCAGAAGGCGAGGCGATGGAAGCAGATTTGCGAAATCGCATTAAGAATATCGGTGAGGCATTGGAAAAAATTGACCCTTATGAAACAGGGCGAATTGATAAATTGAAAGCACGGTTGCGCCAAAACCTGGAAGATTTTTTGGGAAAAGATAACGTCGATGAAAACCGTTTTGAGCAAGAAATCATTTTCTATTTAGAAAAAATCGACATCAACGAGGAAAAGCAACGTTTGGGGCAACATCTCGTTTATTTCATCGAGCAATTAGATGGAAAAAAGACGTTGAAAGGTCGAAAACTAAGTTTTATCGGTCAGGAAATGGGGCGGGAAATCAACACTTTAGGTGCTAAAGCCTATTCTTCAGAAATCCAAAAATTAGTGGTTTTTATGAAGGATGAACTCGAAAAAATAAAAGAACAGGTCGCTAACGCGGTTTAACCTGCAACGCGCAATTCGAAAACATGAGTAAGCTAATCATTATCACAGCCCCATCAGGTGGGGGAAAAACGACAATTGTTAATCACTTATTAAGTAAATTTAATAATCTGTCTTTTTCGGTTTCGGCAACTACGCGGAAGCCACGCCCAGGGGAGGAAGAAGGCAAAGCCTATTATTTTTTGGAATGGGATGAGTTTGATGATTTGGTTAAAGAAAAAGCCTTCGTGGAATGGGAACTAATCTACCCTGGTCAACGGTCAGGGACTTTAAAAAAAGAGGTGCAACGGCTTTGGAATGAAAACTTAAATGTGCTGTTTGATATTGAGGTAAAAGGAGCAAAAAACATCAAAAAAATGTACCCTGATGCTCTGGCGATTTTTATTAAGCCGCCTACTCCCGCTATTCTTTTTGAACGGTTGCGTAATCGAAAAACAGAGGATGAAAAAAGTCTTCGTGCCCGGATTCAACGAGCAAAAATGGAGCTAACATACGAGCATGAATTTGATAAGGTGTTGATTAATGACGTGCTAGAAGTTGCCTTGCAAGATGCAGAACAAATGGTACGCGATTTTTTAGATGCTGACACAACAAGTAGCGAGAAAGGAGAGTAAGTGGGTGTCGTTATTATCTTTTTCACAAGGGGAGTTCGAAAATTTGTAATTTTCTCCCTCCTCATAATTTAAAGAAACTTTTGTTACACTGTACTTAATACCTACAGTATGCACACAAATTATCTTGACTAAAAATCAGATATAAATTTGTACATTTTCCATTTTTTGTCCGCCCGCACCACCTGATTATTTTGCTCCGTCTGAAAAAAGAAATTCGTGGTGCGGGCGGATAGAAAAAGGTTAAAGAACCGAATTGTGATTGAAAAATCAATCAATATCGCCCGTAAAACCCCGAAAGCGAGGCGGCTTTATCCGCCAAGCAAAACGTAAAGAAAGTTTTTACACACTGTACTTAAGTACCGCGTAGTAATTCAATATACTCATTCACCAATACACTTTTAGGTGCTTTCGATATTTAGAACCAATCAAATAATGACCAGCATTTTGCTGATTTTTTATATCCTACTCTTGTGGGGGTCTCTGTTTATTATCCCAAATGAGTGGTTACCTGAAGCAAGTGGTGTATTTAGTACGGACGTTTTTGGTTGGTTGGGCGAAAACAACTGGGCGAACCGAGGAATAGCGATTTTTTTATTGTTGTTCAATGCAACTATTTTAAATTACATCGTTTCGGAGCATCGAATTGAATATGAAACCACCTTATTTCCAGGACTTTTCTACATTTTGGTCTCTTCGGCAATTCCTGACTTTTTGCATTTATCACCAGTTTTGATTGGGAATACTTTTTTAATTTTTGCACTATTTAATTTAGTAAAAACGTATAAAAACAACCAATGTGCGTCCCTTATTTTCAATATTGGTTTTTGGATAGCAATTGCCAGTTTATTTTATTTTTCATTTGCCTTTTTTGTTTTATGGGGCTTGATTTGTTTGAGTGTGCTACGTGCCTTTAAATTCAAAGAATGGCTTATTACTATTAGTGGATTCCTCGTACCATATTTATTATTAGGAACTTACCATTTTTGGTTTGACCAATTTGGCGAATTTTGGACACAACAAGTTAGTCAAAACTTATCCTTTTTAAGTTTTAATGGAAAAAACGACATTACGACTAATGCAAAACTAATTGGCTTTAGTGTCCTTATTTTATTTGTTATCGGTAGTACGGGTAGCTATAATTTTAAAAAGAATATTCAGATTCAAAAGAAAATCACAGTTCTTTATTGGCTACTGTTTTTTGCAGGCATCACCACATTATTTCAAACCAATGTGACTATTGCTCATTTTCAAATTATTGCCATTCCAATGGGTGCATTCTTAGCAATGACCTTTTCAAGTATGACTTCTCGCTGGGCAGAATCCTTTCATTTTTTATTATTGGTTTTAATTTTAGCATTACAATTCAAAAGTGTTTTGATTTAAAAAAACATAAATAAAATATTCCTTTTCAATTTTTTTCTGCTTTTTACAAAAAAAATAAGTTTTACAATCATTTGATTTACAGTCAATTATTACTAAATTTGGCTTACTTTCAAAAAAATAATTACTTTTTTTAAAATGGGCTGTAACTTTATTGAATCCTCATCCGTACTACCACCGAATTTTTGCAAACAAAGATTCATTGAAAAACGAAATAAGAAATCACTTTAAAAATTGGCGTATTTAGAAACGGTAATAATTTCCAAATACTCAATTATACTCTCATTGTATGACGACCAAAGAATATAACAATTGCGTAAGAATGCACTCAGACGGGGTCTTCCGTTTTGTGTTAAAAAATCTGGCTAATCGGTCAGATGCGCAAGATGTGGTTCAGAATACATTTGAAAAATTGTGGCGAAAGCACGAGACTGTTGATTATGCAAAGTCAAAATCTTACTTGTTTTCGATAGCACACAACGATATGATTGATTTGATTAGAAAGCGTAAATTTGTTAAAGCTTATGAAAATGTGCCAGAACGGGTGGGCGGAGAGTTTACAGCACAAATGGAGGCCAAAGAAATCATGGAGAAAGGTTTGGCAGATTTGAGTCCAATTCAGAAATCTTTGATTTTGTTAAAAGATTACGAAGGGTACAGTTATGAAGAGATGGCAGAAATGACAGAATTGTCACTATCGCAAGTCAAAGTATATTTGTTTAGAGCGCGAAAAAAAATGCAAATAGCCGTCAATCGCCTGAACAAAGCCGTGTGATTTTGCCTTA
>CAYUNA010000529.1:0-3833 GCA_964445895.1 uncultured Saprospiraceae bacterium
TATAGCTTCGAGTGAGCTTTAAAAAAACTTAATTCGTTTAGAAATCTACTCAAAAGACACCAATCAGTGCCACTGAAAGCGTAGTACCAAATTTGGTGTAAAGCCCAGTGTTTTATAGTCAAAAAACCGAATTTTCGGGTTGTCATCAGTTGTATCGACTTCATATTCGCGCGTATGGATATTTTGTTGATTGTAAATATTGTAAACAGATAAGCCAATATTACCTTGCCAACGATTGGTGTTTTTTGGTAAGAATTTATAAACAATAGAAGCATCCAAATGATGATTAAAAGGAAGCGTTTGTCCATTTATTTCATCATAGTCTACCTCAATTAAGTCTGAATCAGGTTCTGGATTTGATTGCAAAGAAAAATCGGTGATTATGGTGTAAGGTGTTCCAGACGTAATTGAAAAGCCTAAGGAAAATTCCCAATTTTTGTAAGCATACAAGTTTGCCCAGCTTGCTGAATGACGTTGGTCATACGCTGCCGGAAAGGAGGTAGCCGAATAATTGTCAAAGAAATAATCTACTCTGGAAAGCGAATAACTGAACCATGTTCGGTAGTTTTTCCATCGCTTTTTGACCAATAAATCAATGCCCTTGATTTTGGATTCTCCCTTGTCAAATCCCTCCTCTGGCAACAGTTCAAAACCCAACGAAGAAGAGGTGATTCCCATCACATTTTTATAGTAACTTTGTAAGTCTATCACCCAACCATCTTTATGGAAAATCGCTCCGATTTGATACTGAAGTGCAGTAACGACAGGTGTTTGCTCGTTATTGGCTAATACCCAAATAGGGTTGTCAATCAACGTCAAGCGGTTAATTTTTAACTCAATAAGTCGATTCAAAAACTGGCAATATCTTCCAGCATTTGCATGTATATCCAGTGAAGGCAGTAGCTTATATTTTAAGTGTAAACGCGGCTCAAAATAGGATTTTTTTAACCTTGAGTAATAACTATATCGTAGCCCCGCATCGACGCTAAATTGCTGGTTGGCATCTGTCGAAAATTCTGAGAAAAGTACCTGTAAATTTCCATCCGTATCCAATCCCTCTCCAATTGGTGGGCGGTTGCCACGAATTTCTTCGTAACCTGATTTTACGGCATAATCGGTATATTGATAGCCCCATTTTAGCCGATTATCATTGAGGAAGTGATGGTTATTTGAAAAAATTAATTGACGTTCTTTTATTTCACTCATTTTGGCGACTCGCTCATTGCGGGAATTTGGTGGCAATTTGTTTTCAGTATGAAAAAAATCATAATCAAAATCAGAGGAGACAAAAGTTATTTTACTTGAAAAATCACTCGTCCAATGATGTTCAACCATTGCACTTAATCCTTGATGTTTTAAATCAAAACTATCTTTCTGAACTAGCGTAGATTTATTATCTAAAAAGAAATTATCTAATTTATTTTTATTGTAAAAAAGGCTAATTGCTGCCTTTGTTTTGTACCCTAAGTCGGCGGTTAGTTTTAGATTGGTATCTAAAAAATCAAACGCATGCTCAAATTCTGAATCAGGCGGTAAGTTGTTTATATCTGTAAATTTTCCAAACGAAATTCCTTGCAATGCTCTGTTTGTCAGGTTTTTATAAGTAGGACTTTCCCAGATGTCAGTAATAGAGTGACGCATTGAAAAAACTGCGGATACTTTATTCTGTGCCAGAGGGATTTTTCCAAAAAGGTAAGCAGTTGTAGCATTAAGACCTGCTCCAAATTGTGGTTTAGGTTGTTTATATTCTTCAGTTTGCAAATCAATTACCCCCGAAATTCGCCCACCATATTGTGCCCCAAAACCACTCCGATATACGTCCACGTTATCCATAATGTAAGGATTAAAGGCTGAAATCAATCCAAAGTAATGTGCAGTATGGTAAATTGGAATGCTTTCCCATAAAATCAAGTTTTGATCAGGTGTACCTCCTCGAATATAAATGTCTGAACTCGTTTCATTTGGACTGGAAACCCCAGGCAAAAACTGAATGGTTTCCATCACATCGGGCTCGGCTTGTCCGGGTAAATTACCTAGTCGATTGGGGGAGATTTTTGTACTCAAACTGTTTTTTTTCAAATCAATTCCATCGGTCAAATAATCCTTGACGACAATCATTTCATCTGGTGAAATTACGTACTCTAATTCCACATTTTGACATGGTTTTTGAGTGAAATCAACTGCCAAAAACCGTTGTTCCTGATAACCTACATAGCTGATTATCAGGGTATCTTGCGTTTTTAAATTCGTTTTTAATTGAAAGCTGCCATTCGTTTTGGCATACATGCCTTGCTGCGATTTTTGAAAGTAAACATTGGCGTAGGGTAGTGGGGTTTGGGTGAATTTATCTAAGACTTTTCCACATATTTCTGTCAGTAATTCTTCTGGTTTCGAAACATCATTTTTGCGGGTAATTAGCACATAATTTTCATTGACAATTTCAAATTGGAGTGGCGTGTTTTTTAATAATTTTTGAAAAAAAGCTTGAACTGTTTCGTCTTTAGTTTGCAGAGTAACTTTAATATTGGCAATGTCTTTTTCTGCATAAGAAAACAGAAAGCCCTGCTCTTTTTCTAATTGAAAAAGAGCATTCTCTAGTGGCAAATCCTTTGCATTGAAGGTGATTGTGGTTTGTGAATGAATTAAAAAGCTACTAAAAAACAGTATGGTTAAAATTGTGATTTGCTTCATGTAAAAATAAAGTCTATTGAGATAAGGAACGCGAAATAAATATCCTCTCAAGAATGTCAATTTATTTACTTCGCGTTCCTAAGATAATCTCTTCCCCAATTATTTGATACTCAATACCTGCTGCTGTTAGTGCCGTTTTTAAGGCTAATTCCAGATTTTGATGTTGAAAGTTGCAGGTAATAATAGTTGTTTTATCAATATCATTAGCATTGATACTTACGGCAAATTGTCGTTCTAATTCCGCCAAAACGGTCTCAATTGATACCTTCCTGAATTTTGTAATTCCTGTTGTCCAACTGGCAATATCCGTTTCATCTGTAGTCCAAGAATCGACAATTTGATTATTTTTTATGCGCACCATTTCATTGGCAATTAATTCACGTAAAGTACCACCACCACTTGATAAAACGGCGACTTTACCTTCTCTACAAGCTACTTCCAACACGTCATCACGTACCCATACATTAAATTCTGTTCCTAAAACTTGTACACTTCCATTTGTAGTTTTTACTTCAAATTTAGCTCCTTTTTGTACTTTAAAAAATGCCTCACCAGTCAATTGCAATACTCGATTGTCTGACCATGTTCTTTTATCAAATGATAACTCGCTATCCGCATTGAGCACATAGGTAGATCGATCTGGCAATTCACCATTTTTTTGCTCGCTTGTCGCTGTTAAAACGGTGGTTGTGCTGTCCAAATTAAAGTAAAACCAACCTGCCAAAAGCAACAAACTTGCTGCCACTGCATATTTAAAGTAGTTGGCAAATGATACCGTTTTTGCTTCGCGTTGTACTCGAAGCGGGCTTTTCTGTTGCTTTAAAATATTCTGCAACACCTTCTTTTCATCAAAAGTAGGCGCGGCTAAATATTCAGTTTGACGATAGAGTTCAGTTAGCTCTGAATATTCTGGTCGTTGTTTGAAGACAGCTAATTCTTTGGGGGAAATGGTTTGATTTACCCATTTGTGTAATAGTTCATCATTGGTCATTTTTTAGATTTTTATGCGCTTTTCATTCAGAAAATCACGCAAGCTTTAGGTTTAGAATATAGATACAATAACTTAGACGTTAGTTTTTTGAAAACCTTGTGACCTGAAAAAATTGTTTTCCTTAAAAAAATAGTGCGGATGAATCATAAGG
>CAYUNA010000530.1:0-2572 GCA_964445895.1 uncultured Saprospiraceae bacterium
GAGCACCCCTGATTATTTTTTTTCAGATGGAGCAAGTTTAGATTTTTATTAAAAAATCTAAACTTGCTCCATCTATAACTAGAAAAAGCGTGGTGCGGACGGACTGATGATAGCTAAAGAATTATAGCATTACATTTGGTACACCACCGAAATTTGAAATTGGAGGACGGATGTATTATGAGCGTTTTGTGAAGATGTAGCTTCTAAAAAATGACTCCTATTTACATTGGACTTTGGATGAAAGACCAATCCGTCCAAAGTCCGATATTTATAATTCCTTATAAAAAGCCTATTTTTACCCAAAAAAAATCCATGCCGACAGCTATCATCATCGACGACATTCCCGCAGCTATTGATAATCTAAAACGAGATTTAGCTACTTATTGCCCTGATATTGAGGTGATTGCAACAGCGAGTGGGGTAGTGACGGGAGCAAAATTATTGAAAAAGGTAACGCCAGATTTACTGTTTTTAGACATTCAAATGCAGGACGGTAGTGGCTTTGATTTATTAGAAATTTTGCCCCAAATTAATTTTAAACTCATTTTTACGACGGCTTCTGATGCTTTCGCAATTCGGGCTTTCAAGTTTTCTGCCATTGATTATTTGTTAAAACCAATTGACCCGGACGAACTCACAATTGCGGTCGAAAAAGCCACCAATCAACTCGGAGAATCTTCTGAAAACGTCAATGCACTTTTAGAAAATGTCAAAGATAAAAATGCGCCTTCACGAATGGCGTTGCATACTTTAGAAAAGATTCATGTTGTTGAAATAAAAGAAATATTACGGCTGGAATCAACGGGCAATTATACGCAGTTTTTCTTCATGGATGGTACTAAATTGTTGGTCACCAAAACGTTGAAAGAATTCGATAAATTATTGGCAGATAACGGTTTTCTCCGTATTCACCAATCGCATTTAATAAATATAGAACAAATCAAAGAATATGTAAAAGTAGATGGAGGATACATTGTGATGAAAGGTGGGGCAAAAGTGCCCGTTTCGGTAAGAAAAAGACCATTGGTAGTGAAGGCTTTGGAGCAACCTTTTTAAAAATTAGGAGTTTTATCATCAGGCAATTTTTCGTGTTCCTAATACATTGTTACTTGACCCGACAAAAAATAAAAATCGCTATTGAACTTGCAAAATATAATTCATATGCTCAAAATAATTTTTGTCAGGTCAAGTGATACAATCCTTAATTTTAATTCCCTTCAGTTGGGTCTGCTTTCAAGGTAAACACTCGTTCTACAGGATTTCTTGGCGAATTTACTCGCTCTCCTTTATCATCTACCAGTGTCAATTTAATTTTATTATCGCCCATTGGCAAGCCTGTAATATAGTAGGGCTGCCAGGTGTCAATCATGTGTTCTTCTCCATTAATTTCTGCTTTCACAAAGAAATTAGTTCCAATTTGCACATTGTTTAAATAAAAATCAAGCATCACTTTTTCTGTATTCGCTTTGCCTACATAAGTGCCTTTTGGACGGCTATAATTCAACATTGGACCAAGAAAATCTTCTTCAGCTGTGATTGTTTTATTAGCCACGGTTACTTGTTTTAAAATATGTGCGTCCTGCGTTTTGATACTTTCGTGGTAAGAACGAGACAAAAATGCTAACATGTAATGCTCGCCATCCTCTACTTCATATTCAAAATCAGCAGTATATTGAGCAGAATAAGGCGCATTGTCTATAATCAGGTGAATGTGTTGTCCTTTACCAGAATTAGCACACATTTTTTGTGGAGCATCTGGCGTTTGTTCGCCTAATTTATAATCTGTACCCGTAACCGTAAAGGCAAATTTTCCATCTTTATAGCTTCCCAATTCGATTTTTGCATCCGAATAAGCAGGCGACTCCGAAAAAGGTGTTAACGTGTATTTTTTTGCTGCAGTCTCAGGCGTTGTAGCGGTTTCTGTTTTTGTGGTGTCTTCTGTTTGGGTAGCGGTTTCGCCGCCACAGGATATTAGAAAACAGCTGGTTGTCAAACCCAGTAAAAAGGTGAAGTGTCGTAATTTCATTAAAAAAATTGTTTTAAAGTTGAAAAGAAAATAGTTATCGTTTCTAATGAAAGCGAAAAATTGAAATATTGTTCAATATTTGGTGAAATTACAAACTAATTTAATAAAATGAAACTGTGTCTTAAATGATTGACAGGTAAATTGAAATTTTAAGGAGGGAGAAAGCGAAAATTTTCGACTTATAGCAATAGCCATGCGGGGGTGCATTAAAAGGTTATTTGGCTAAACGCACCCCGAAATATTCTTTTTTAGACGGAGCAAAAACCATATTTTTTCTTTAAAAAATATGGTTTTTGCTCCGTCTTTAGAATTTAATTTTTTATCGTGCAAAATTGTCTTAGGACACGGTTGACCACAAAAAAAAGCTGTTGACAAAATTATCGCCAACAGCATCGAGTTATTATTTTTTAGGAATATTCATCATTTCTCATTCCTCATTCTTCTCCGTCCGTTTTTTAGCAGGAGCTTTCAATTCAGACTTATTTTTCCTTGCATTTCGCAATTTTTTACGAATGGATTTGATTTGTTCTTTACGTTTTTTAGCAG
>CAYUNA010000530.1:2672-3831 GCA_964445895.1 uncultured Saprospiraceae bacterium
GCATTTCGCAATTTTTTACGAATGGATTTGATTTGTTCTTTACGTTTTTTAGCAGCCATTTTTTTAGCCTCTTTTGCTCTTTCTGCACGTGTTTTTATTTGAGGTTCTTTGAAAATGTCATATTTTTCATCAAAATCAAGTCCGTATTTATCCGTCAAATTTACGGAAACCGTCAAAGCTGCATAGAAAAAATCATCGTTATTGCTGGAATCTCCGCGTTGAGTGCCTACAGGGTCAGTACCAAACTCACCAGTCAATTCGGGCGTTCGATAAGCCAATTGTGAAGCTAAGATGGATTCACTTCTCATTTCTGTGACATTAATATAATTGCCACTTACATCATCTAATCGGTCGGTAAATGTCTTGCGGTATCCTAACTCTAATCCAAAATTGACGCGATAGCTGACATTAAACCGAAAACCGATACCCAAAGGAAGGGCAAATCCTACTTTATTGTAACCTGTTCCTTCCGTATGGAGTGGTTCTAAGTCGTGCCAAATACCTTCGATTTGGGCCTGTGGATTGAATTTGAAAAATGATAAACCTGCCGTAAGATAAGGAACTGCACCTTTATCATCGCGGATATTGTAGCCCATCAAATTGAGTTCTCCAGTCAAACCAAACTCAACGACGTCTGAACGAAAACTGAGGTTACGCTCACGCAAAGTTGCTGACCTTGAATTGGCATCTTGTCCTGATATACCGTATTTAGTTAAGTTGGCTTTAGCCGCAAAATATTTGCTAAAGTGGTAGCGTCCAAAGACTCCCAAAGCGGTGTTCATTTCGTTGGTAGCGATTCGATTATCAGATAAATCACCTTTATAACCAGATGTGCCAATTAATGCGCCAACTTCAAAATACTGGGCAGACAATAAAACAGGAAAAAAAATGGCGAGCAGTAAGGAAGAAATGTATCTCATATAGCGTAAATTATGGGATGAAATTAACTGAGTATGGTTTGATTTAAAATCATTAACTCAGATTAAGAATATTTTCATATATAGAATATACAAATAAGATACCAATTATAAATAATAATAATTTATTTTTATTTTTAATATGAAGTAGGCGCATAAAAAAAACCTCGAAACGGCACTTATATGCCATTTCGAGGTTGATAAACAGGAGTTATCCCAAATTTTTTAATTTAATGAAATGG
>CAYUNA010000531.1:0-3831 GCA_964445895.1 uncultured Saprospiraceae bacterium
CAAAAAAATAATTTCTCCACTTTTTGAGTGTGTGCCTTTTAAGAACATATTAATATTTTTTTAACATTTTAGTTGAAACAAATATTAATAGAAATCAGTTAAAAGGGTATAAAAAAAACTTGTTTAAAGTTGGTTTTTCGTTTTGTTTTGATGCGTCTGTCTTACCTTGGTAGGGCAGGCGTTTTTCTTTGTTTTTGTTTCTGAAAAAATATTGTTATATTTGATGAGAAATTAAACACCAAAACGAAAACTATGAAGAAATTACTCAATTCCATTCGGAAGGAAGCCCGCTTTTCCGCCTATTCCCTATTTTACTTTTTTTATCCAAAATTGTGTTTGGCTTGCAATTATAAAACGCCGCCAATTGATCAGTGGCTTTGCCTTTCCTGTAAATTGAAATTGCCAAAAACTAATTTTCATCTACAAAAAGACAATGCTTTCACCGAACGATTTTGGGGAAGAGTGAAAATTGAAGCGGCGGCTGGTTTATATTATTTTAAAAAAGGAGGGCGAACGCAAGCACTCATACATAATTTGAAATATAAAAAACGGTCACAAATTGGAGTCATTCTGGGAAACATTTACGGAAAGGAATTAAAAAAATCATCTTATTTTCAAGATGTAGAAGTCATCGTACCCGTGCCTTTGCATTGGAAAAAATTACGAACAAGAGGCTATAATCAAAGTTCTGTTTTTGCGGAAGGTCTTTCTGATGCTATGGAAATTCCCTGGATTGTTGACGGCTTGCGCCGAAATGAAAATTCTGAATCCCAAACGCAAAAATCTAAAATGAGCCGGTTGGAAAATGTAATGCGCGTTTTTGAAGTAAAAAATCGAAAAGCGTTAGAAGGGAAGCATATTTTATTAGTGGATGATGTCCTGACTTCAGGAGCTACTTTGGAAGCCTGCGCGACTAAACTTTTAGAAATTCCTGGAACGAAGGTGAGTTTGGTAACGATAGCGGTCGCCATAAATTAATTCGTGTTAGGGTACTTATCACCAACTTCCTGACTCAATAGATTTTTAATGTAATTTGTTCTATGAGCATTTTGAGCCGAAAATATTCACAAAAAAGATTGCGTGCGGCATAAGGATTTTCAAAGGGGAAAACTGGATTTTTATGGAAAATCCAGTTTTTTCCCTTTGAAAAAAAGTCTCACGTCGAGAACCATCAAATTTTTTATAATCCAATAATCTTCCGATTCAAGTCCTCATCCATACCTGCGTCTGCAAAATCATCAAACGCTTTTTCTGTTACCTCAATAATGTGATTATTGATAAAACCTACACCTTCCTGGGCTCCTTGTTCGGGTGATTTAATACAACATTCCCATTCCAAAACCGCCCAACTGTCGTAATCGTATTGGGATAATTTGCTAAAAATTGATTTGAAATCTACCTGTCCATCTCCCAGTGAACGAAAGCGACCTGCACGATTCGCCCAACTTTGATAACCTCCATAAACCCCTACTCGACCACTCGGATTAAACTCTGCGTCTTTGACATGAAATGCTTTGATAAATTCATGGTAAATATCAATATATGCCAAATAATCAAGCTGCTGCAAAACGAAATGAGATGGGTCATATAAAATATTGACGCGTGGATGATTCTTCGTCGCTTCTAAAAACATTTCAAAGGTTACGCCATCATGCAAGTCCTCACCCGGATGAATTTCATAGCAGACATCAACGCCTACTTCATCGGCAACATCAAGGATAGATTTCCAGCGTTTTGCCAATTCTTTGAACCCCGTTTCGACTAAACCTACAGGCCGTTGCGGCCACGGATACATGGTGTGCCAAAGCAATGCACCCGAAAAAGTTGCATGTGCATCAATACCCAAATGTGCGCTTGCTCGCAAGGCATTTTTAACTTGTGTTTTTGCCCATTCCGTTCGTTCGGCAGGTTTTCCGTGGACTTCTTTTGGGGCAAATCCATCAAACATTAAATCGTAAGCGGGATTTACTGCCACCAATTGTCCTTGTAGATGCGTAGACAATTCAGTGATTTCTAAGCCGTAGCTATTTATTTTTCCTTTGAGTTCATCGCAGTACGTTTTGCTTTCTGCGGCTGTTGCCAAATCAATCAAACGCGATTCCCATGTTGGTATTTGTACGCCTTTGTAGCCTAAATCCGCTGCCCATTGACAAATGTTTTCTAAAGAATTGAACGGTGCTTCATCACCCATAAATTGTGCGAGAAAAATCGCAGGGCCTTTAATCGTTTTCATATTTTAAAAAATTTGTAGCTATTTTTAATTTTTAGCCAAGATAGGAATATGATTAAATTCCTAAGCAGGGTTCGCCTTTTTTTTCAAAAAAAATCAATACATTGCCTCAAAAATTTAAACATGAAACAACTACTTTTTATTTGTATAGCTATTTTTATTTTTCAAAATTGTCAAAATGCAACGCCTGAAAAACAAGCACAAGAAAAGCCTTTACCGACGATTGATACCGTGTCAACGCTTGTTTCAAAAATAGAAAATAAGCCAGTGGAGACAATCAAAGATACCGTAACTATTGCGCCTTTGCCTGTTAACCCAAAGCCAGTTCCATCGGAAAAAAAGACTAAAACTGTTGACACATTTAATTCAAAAGAATGGACAGAGGTAACTGATTTGGATGCTTCTATTTTGTTGGATTTGCGATATGCAACCACAGATAATTTTATGGAAGAAAAAGTATACGAATGTGGTCGATGCTTTTTGCGTCCTGAAGTTGCGGAGGCGATTGTAAAAGCACATCAGGATTTGCAAAAGCAAGGAATGGGATTAAAGATGTTTGATTGCTATCGACCTCGTCCGATTCAGTGGAAATTGTGGAATAAAGTTCCTAACCCTAAGTATGTCGCTGATCCGCGAAAAGGGTCAATGCATAACCGAGGTAGCGCAATTGATTTGACGATTGTGGATAAAAATGGAGAACAGTTAGACATGGGAACGAAGTATGATTATTTTGGAAAAGAAGGCTGGACTTTCTATAAAGACTTACCTGAGGAGGTCTTAAATAATCGAAAATTGCTACGCGAAACATTGGCAAAATATGGATTGAAACACATTAAAACGGAGTGGTGGCATTTTGCGTATCGAAGTAAGCGGTATTCAATTTCGGATTTTGTTTGGGATTGTAATTAAATTGGTCAAAGTCCTCAACTCTTAAAAGGGCTGAGGACTTTGACCAATTTAATCACAAAAATTTCCGTTCGAAAACAAATCGCTTCATATAAAAATTCCAAAAGAAAACCAGTCCAGTCGCTACCAATTTGGTGATATAGGGATAGTCGATAAAAAACGGATATTGTGTCAGTTGCCAGATAATTAAATTACTCAACCCAAGTCCAACTACTGATACGCCAATCGCCATCATAAAAATAGTTCGCTCCTTCCGCTTCATAGAAAACACAAACTTTTTTTGCAAAGTGAAATTAAGAATCACTGCAATCGTGTAGGCAATCGTATTGGCAAGAACGGGCGCAAGTGACTGGTATACCAATATTATATATAGGATATAATCCAGTCCTGTTGCGACTAATGAGGTTAGTGCAAACTTGAATTTTAATAAAAAAAGCTCTTTTATTTTATGCAATAAGGAGTCCTTCAATGACTTTTAACCACAAAGCTAATGACTTCTCTCAATTCAACCCTTCTTTTTAACAGTTCACCGAAAAGGAATTGCGATTTTGTTTGTTTTTAATCAAATTTGGCGTGAAAGAATATTTATATCTCCAAAAAACTCAAGGAATGAGCAATTAATTAACTGTTTAGTTAATTCTTTGGCGGTGTATCAAATGTAATGCTGTACTTTAGCCGTTATCTGGCCGCGAGCA
>CAYUNA010000532.1:0-3825 GCA_964445895.1 uncultured Saprospiraceae bacterium
TTAAGAGAAAAATTAAATTCTAAAGACGGAGCAAAAGAATATTTCGCGTTCCTAAGCATTAACCTTTCTTATTGTCAAGGTGGTTAAGTCTTTTTTCCACTACATATTGATTCCGATTGGGCGCATTTCGAGAAATCATTTCAGCTAAAAAACCCGCTAAAAAAAGTTGCGTTCCCATGATAACACTTAAAATTCCGAAGAAAAATAAGGGGCGTTCTGCAATGCCATATTCTTCGTAATATATTTTAGCAAAACTTAAATATATTAAAATAATGAAGCCTGCACCAAAAGATAATCCTCCTAAAGTTCCAAATAAGTGCATCGGTCGTTTGCCAAATTTTCCGACAAAAGTAATCGTCAATAAATCGAGCATTCCTTTAATGCCTCGTTCCCAACCGAATTTGGATTCGCCGTATTTTCGCTCTTGATGTTGGACGACTTTTTCGCCAATTTTTGAAAATCCTGACCACTTCGCTAACAGTGGAATATAGCGGTGCATTTCACCATAAACTTCAATACTTTTTATCACAGGTTGGCGATAAGCCTTGAGTCCGCAGTTGAAGTCATTGAGCTCAATTTTGCTCATCCAACGCGTGAGGCGATTGTAAAATTTGGACGGAATCGTTTTGCCTAAAGGGTCGTGCCGCTTCTTTTTCCAACCAGATACCAAGTCAAATCCATCTTCTTTTACCATTCTAAACAACTCTGGAATCTCGTCGGGACTATCCTGTAAGTCTGCGTCCATCGTAATGACCACATCACCTTCAACTGCTTGAAAACCAATGTGTAAGGCAGCTGATTTTCCGTAGTTACGTCGAAACTTAATACCTTTTATCGAAGGATTTTTAACCGATAATTCCTCCACTATCGCCCACGATTTATCCGTGCTACCGTCATCAATCATAACGATTTCATAGGAAAATTGATTCGCTTCCATCACTCGACGAATCCATTTCTCCAACTCGGGCAAGGATTCTTCTTCATTAAATAAAGGGACTACTACGGAAATATCCATATAAAATAAAAATTAATTTCGCCACTTCGGCCGAAATGACAATAGTTGTGTTTTTACTTCAATTTATTTGAAAAAAGGTCTTCTCTCTTAGTCATTGCTGCAATCAAAACGGCAAATAATGCCCCAGGAATAATCAAACGATACGCTGTGCTAAAAAGTGTGGTCGCCAAAGTTAATTTCAAATCACCAACCTGTACTTTTTCAGCATCTTGTAACGCCAGACAAGGGTCAACTTTGCTTAGTTCACAACTCCAAGCTGCCCACTCAATACCAATTTGGCGCACCGTCTCATAAAGACTCGAATCTACGAAATTAAATAGCACATAAGCAAACAATCCTTCAAAAATACTTGCTACGGCGAATACTTGCCATGCATTCTTGAAGCCTTCTTTAAAAGTCATAGCACCGCCAAGAGATTCTCGATACATTTGGTTGGCATAAAACATAAAGCCTAAATGTATCAGCCAACCACTATAACCACCATAGGTTATCATGTTGCGTCCACCTGTCAGGTATAGTAAAACATTGAGCGCAACGATAGTGATGCCGCTAATAATCCCCGTTTGAACTGCTTTATTTTTCATAAATTTTAATCTGCTTTGAAATTTATCTCAGGAACTTGTGTCAAAAGGTCTTCTGATGGAATGCGCCCCAAATTATTTTCCTGCTTCTTTTACTCAAAATTTTGGGACGTTTGTCCTATTTTGATAAAAAACCAAGGTATTTCAAAAAAAAATGCAGGGGCAAAAATAGATTTGCTCCTGCATTTTTTCGTCACAAAAATGAAAAATTAGAACCTCATTGGTTTTTCTTCCTTCATAATTGCCCCCACAATTGCTCCTATAATTGCAGCAAGAAAGAATCCACCAAGAAGTCCGTTTTTGACCATTGTGGTTGGCTCCATGCTCGTTTTTGTCTCCATCATTGCTTCTTCAATTTGGTCTTCATCCAAGCCCATATTGGCCATCATTTTCTCCATTCCAGCAAGTGCTGCATCTATCGAATCAGGGTCAATAAAATTCACATATATATAGGTGAAGGTATTGGAAATTAAAATTGAAATCATCAACGCAACAAAAGACACCAGAAAGGCGCGTTTGAAGGAAATAAATCCACCTAATTCCTCTTTGTGACCTTTAATTGAAAAATAAGCAACAAGCACTGTGATAACGATACCTATAATGAATTGAATTGCTATTTGTGTCAATGTGGTGGGTATGGCAAAGCCCATAAGCTGTGCCACTAAATAATATATAATAGAAAAAGCGGCACTTATCAACCCCCATTTTATGGCAGTTGGGAAGAATGAAATATCGGATTCGTGTTGAACTTCAGGTGCATCTAAAATATCCATAATTTAAGTTGGTAAAAGTGAAAAAATAGTTTTGTCTCTGCAAGTATGCAGCTTTTGCATCTAAAATCCCTATTTTTTCGATAAACCTCTATTTTTTACGAATAAAAACTTGCTGGCCATTGACCATACCCAATACCTTCCCTTTTAAGGTCTCTCCAACGAGCGGTGTATTTTTTGATTTTGAAAAAATGTCTTTTTCTGTAAAAGTCCATTCTTCTTCTGGTTGAAAAATAGTCAAATTAGCTGCTGCCCCTACTTTAATTTCTGGAATTGGAATATTTAAAATGTTTCGAGGATTGATGGCAAATTTTTCAATTAATTGATTGATTGTTAGCTTTTTAGTTAAAATTTTATTTGCCAAACCAAAAGCAGTTTCTAACCCAATAGCTCCAAAATCAGCGTAAGAAAATTCTAAAACTTTGCTCTCTTCATGCCAGGGAACGTGATTGGACGTAACAAAATCTATCGTACCATCGGCGACTGCTTTTATCAATTCTCGTTGGTCTGTTTTCTCGCGAAGTGGCGGCAAAACTTTGAAATTGGAATCAAAACCTTCTAATTGAGTGTCCGTAAAAGCCAGGTTTAAAGCAGGAACAGAGGCAGTCACTTTGAGCCCTTTTCGTTTGGCTTTGCGTATCAAATCAACCGCATAAGCTGTGGAAATATTAGATAAATGTAGTTTTGAATTCGTGTATTCTGCCAAAAATAAATCCCGCACAACCATCAAATCTTCCGACAAATTTGGAATCCCTTTCATCCCCAATGAAGTACTGACGATGCCCTCGTGCATTTGTCCGCCGGCTGCCACTGATTTATCATGAGGATGATTGATAACTAAGCCGTCAAAGGTTTTGACATATTGCAAAGCCCGCATCATCATCCCATTATCTTGAATTGACCTTTTTCCATCTGTAAATGCGACTGCACCGGCATGGTACATATCAATCATTTCAGTAATGTCTTTCCCCTCACAATCTTTCGAAACTGCCGCCATCGGGTAAAAATCAATCAATCTGTCGCGGGTATTATTTTTCAAATAAAGGACTTGCGACTTGGAGTGAACTGTTGGATGGGTATTAGGTTGTGTAGCAATACCCGTAAACCCACCTGCCATTGCAGCAGCGGCTACTGATTCCAAATCTTCGCGGTGTTCGTAGCCTGGGTCACAGACCTGCACACCGATATCCAACCAGCCTGGAGAGATATGAATGCCCTGTGAATCAATGACTTGTGCGTCTTCGCCAGCTATTCGCTTACCAATTTTGACGATGATTCCATCTTTGATTAAAACGTCCATCTGCTGCCCGTCGTGTGTCGCATGAGGATGGATAATTGTGGCTTTTTTTATCAATAATTGCATTGAAACAAGAATTTTGCGCGAAGGTAGGGAAAGGAATTTTAAAAATGGTTTTTGACGCTCGAAAATCATAAGATTTTCTCGCTTTCTAAATAGGAA
>CAYUNA010000533.1:0-3820 GCA_964445895.1 uncultured Saprospiraceae bacterium
ATCGGCTGCACTATTTGCAGAATCACCAAAACCTCCACCACCAATATCGCAATGCCCAGCAACAACATCAATTTCCCAAGCCCACGCGTCCTTGCATCGAAAGTAAAGTATTTTTCACCATCCAAGTCTACATTTTTGCTAAAGGCATAATAATATCCCATGCCCAGCCCCGCAATCACGAATAAAGGACTAAACAATAAACCAACTACGATGCCACCAAAATACAGCAGCATAATGAAAACATTCTCTGATTTTCCGGCGCGAATTTTGGCTAATCTTTTTGTGCGCAATTGACTGATTTCCTCCTTTGAAATCTCGATGCCACGCTGTCGAATGATGAGTTTGGCAATATTCGCATCTTCAATTGACCATTCATCTGGCTTTTCAAAAATTTCCAATAACTCTGCGTCATCCAACTGATTTAAATAATGGTCTTGCACATCAGCATAGTCCAATTCGGCAATTTGATAGGCGATAAATCCATTTACTTTTTTGAAGTCTTTCGGTAGCAGTTTTATCACTACTTTGGGTAGCATACCCGTACCAACAATAGACTCATCCAGAATGGTTTCGGTAGATTCAGCAAGATAAAGAATGCTTTTTTCATCAAGAATTCGAGCAAATTCTTTGGCCTCTTCTACGTTGTGAAAACTCTTATAAAACTTGAAATCTTTCTTATCCAAGTCTTTTTTTGGCAACATTTCGCTATCTAAAATCTTATTCATAAATTGGTTATTCTTCTAATTCATGCAGTAAATAATCATACGTTTCAAGCAACTCTTTTTCCAGAAATATGATGTCGTAAGAAAAAAACTTAATAAAATTTAAAAAATCAATCAGCTTGGTATCTCCACCTTTGTTAATAATCGTATTCACATAAGTAGAACCAACTTCTTCGTAGTTACGCTGCTGTGATTCTATATCCGCCAACAACGATACAATATTGACATCCAAATTGGCTAAAACACCGGTTGCCAAAGCAGTTTGATATCCGGAATTCTTGAGTGTGCCTGTCCTCGTTCCCTGCCAAAACACCTGCGCAATCGTATCTGGTAATTCCGTTACAGATAATTTTAGCAGTTCGGGAGGTATTGTTGCAAATGCAATTTTTACACTATCACTTAACTGTTTATGATAAATAATGGCATTTTCTACTCGTTTTTTATTAGACTTAACCTCCGTATTTATTTTTTCTAAAACCTGTACTTTCAATTGGATCTGCTGCTTATCTGCATTCCAATTTCCTGCCACAATTCCCAAATAAACGCCTAACATGACTGGAATCATCTGAAATAAGAATTCTTTTATCTTTTTCCAAATTGTTATTTTCTCTTTCATTTGATTGAATAATTTGTAACCTGTTTTTTGTAAAAAAGCATCAATTTTCCCAAAATCCATATTTTTCAGACAAAAATTTTAAAAAATCCTACAAATATTTGCACATACCTAAGAAAACAATGTATATTTGCCTTATGTATTCAAAAGAACTATTAAAAGGGACGTTACAGACCATTATTTTGAAATTACTTTCAGAGAATGGGCGCATGTATGGCTACGAAATCACGCAAAAAGTGAAAGAAATGACCGCAGCCGAATTGATTCTTACCGAAGGGGCACTTTACCCTACACTCCACAAATTGGAGGCTAAAGGATTGCTCGTCACGGAAAAAGAAGTTGTTGCTGGACGTACTCGAAAATACTACTCGCTAACGCCTGCGGGCAGTGAAGAAACGGTTTCTAAATTAGCGGAATTTGCTTCCTTTATCAAAGTGATGGGCTTAATTTTAAATCCAAAATCGGCGACCAATGCTTAATGATAAACAGTTTTTATTTGTACAAAACAAGTTGAACGAATCGCCGCTACAAAATGCGCCACTCAAACAAGAATTACTTGACCACCTCTGCTGCGATATAGAAAATCAAATGGCAGCAGGCATTCTTTTTCACGCCGCTTGTGAGAGGACTTTCGATATTTTTCAAGAAGATGAAATGCAAGACATTGAACAACATTTTTTTAATTTAAACAATCGTAAACAACTGATTATGAAGAAAGTATCTGTCTTAGCATTGAGTCTATTGTTCTTAGCCATTACTATTTGGGCACTGCAATCCAGTACCCAGAGTGCATTACATTCGGAGCAGGCTTTTGAATCTACGCCCATGCTCCCATTGGAAGCTGACCCACCAAGTCGTTCGCCTTTGAGTGACCATTTTAAAATGAACGTAGGTTTTGGAAAGATGCGACATCCAGTATTTTTAACAGAAAAAATGCACAAAGGCGCTGATTTTAAAGCTGAAATCGGAACGCCTATTTATGCCACTTCCGATGGAAAAATTATCAAAGCCGAAGTGAGTTCAAAAGGTTACGGCAATCATGTTTTAATTCAACACGACGACGAATTTTCGACAATGTATGCACATATGTCGGAGATAAAAGTCGGCATTGGACAAACCGTAAAAAAAGGAGATATTATTGGATTGGTTGGCAATACAGGAGCTTCTACCTTGCCACATTTACATTATGAAGTACAAAAAAACGGGAAAGCGATTGACCCTTCCCCGTTTTTGAAACCGTAGTTTTCAAAAGAATTTATTTCATCTTCTTTTCAGAATCAGATTCCCTTAGGGACGCGAAATAAATAACTTCTAAAGATTGCCAATTTATTTATTTCGCGTCCCTAAGGCATCTGATTCCTTTTTTTTAAAACAATTTTGGGGCTTTACAAATCCCTACTCTACCTTTCGCCGTACTAATCCAAATCATCCCGCTCAATAATAAACGTCAAACGTCCACATTGTCGCTCCGCAGCAGAATAATCTTTTTCGTAGCGATATTTAGTAGCAGTGTACTCTGCATCTTTCAATAATTTCTTGTCATCTAAAGTCGTCATCCGCTCATTAACTTCCGAAAAAACCACCGCGCCGTCGCGATTAACACAAAGGTTAATCACCATACGACCAGGTTCTTTAATCAGGCTTTCTACATTGGCACGTCGAATAACTTTTCGAGTCAACAAACCATCACCCCGGAAGTCATCGCCACCACTACCTGAGCCTTGTCCATTTAATTTTGACTTGCCCGTAGTAGACTTTCCAGACGTTCCTTCACCAGCTGTTTTAGAATTGCCGTTGCCACTGGCATTCGATTTTCCAGAGCCAGTAGCTTTTCCGCTACCAGTGGATTTGCCTTGATTTTTCTTAAAATAATCGGACAATTCATCATCAGAATCAGAATCTCCACTTGAAGATTTTTTGCTTGATTTTTTTGCATTTTTCTTTTTAGCCATTTCCTTCATCATCTCATCAACCGTCATTTTCGTTTTGGAACTCTCATTCGTAGCTATTACTTTTTCTGCCACAGGTTCAGGGTCGGGCTCATCTTCTACCACTGGATCTTCGATAGGTTCGGTCTCCTCCACAAATTCCTCTGCAGCCTCTTCCACGACTTCTTCCACTGGCTCTTCGACCGGTTCTTCGACTTCTTCAACGGTCTCCTCACCAGAATCTCCACCCATAGGAGCAGCTTCTGCCGATGATTTATCTGCGGAGGCTTGTGCTTCAAAAAACTCCTCATCAAACTCAATCAAGATGACTTTTTCGTATTTTTGAACCGTTTCTAATTTTGCACTAATAAATGGTAACAACAAAATCGCCAATAAAAATAATAGAAATAGAAAAGCCATTATCCTCGCTCTATTTTCATTTTTCCGTTCTTGTTGCCGTTGCATTGCCTGTGTAATCATTGCTTATTTAATAGTTTGGTATTGTTTGTGAAATTACTAATTCATTGATGCTTAAAATAATCACGTGTTACTTCTTA
>CAYUNA010000534.1:0-3816 GCA_964445895.1 uncultured Saprospiraceae bacterium
TATATTGTGATTGCGGTTTTTGGTTATTTTAATTGGAAAAAAGAACTTCGAAATGGTTAATGCCAAAAATAACACTAAGGAACGCGAAGTAAATAAATGCAGATTCTTGATAGTGAGCGTTTGTTCATAGTTTTTGCTTTGAAACCCGCATAAATGTTGATATTTTCAGGGTTTTAAAGTGAAAAATATGGATAAAAAATCCTGTCAAGAATCGGCTTTTATTTATTTCGCGTTCCTAACCATTAATACTGTGTAACAAAAGCTTATTTGCATTTAAAGTAAGAGGAGTTTGAGGATGAAAAATGATTTTGCAAAAATCATTTTTCATCCTCAAGAACCCTACTCGCGTTGCCTGCGGCAACGCGCATTGTTTTTATTGGAGGTCGAAAATTTGGAATTTTCGACCTCCTTAAAAATCAAAGAAACTTTTGCTACACGGTCATTATTTTCATTCATAAAGTCTATTAAGCAGTCCCATTCAAATAGTCTCGAAGATATTCAAAATGCTTACCCAAATCCCCATTTTCTGCTACTGTCGCTCGTTCCAAAACATCGCTATTTTCCTTTAATAATTCTGGTAAAATATGCTCAATAAATTGCTTTCCAAATGATTCGGAAGCATCTCGTGGGAGTTCATTTGGTAAATTATCAATCGTCATCATATCAATCACACCTTTGTCAAAAGGTTTGGTTTCAGCCTCTGTTTTTGGGTCGTAGCCAAAAATTGGGTCAGCAATTGTACTCGCAAATAGGGTAGAAGGAATCGAGGAAACTGGTGCAATATCGCAGGTTACATCCGCGATAGTTTTGATATTAAAATCAGCCGAACGCATTTCTTCTTTGGTGAAAAAAGCAGGTGCGGCATTGTCCCAATAAATACCATTAATCATGATGTCGGCAGCATTCGCATAAGGCGCGAAAATACTTTTGTAGTTCTGCGGATTAGCGTAAAAATCTTTTTTTACAAAATCGCTACCATCTTTTGGGGCAGCGTAATCCTTACATTTTAAAACAGTGAAAACAGCATCTTTATAGCTTCTCTCTAAGAAATTGCTCGGCGAAACATAGGCAACCCCCATGTCTTCCAACACTTTGCGTGCACCTTGTCCGACTCTTCCCGTTCCCGTCAAAACAATCTTTATTGCCGGTAAAGTTACGGTTTTATAAAGTTCAACAGCTTCCGCGTAATCATGGCAATCTTTCAAACGTTTCAACGAAAATTCACCAGTACGCATTCCATAAGTCATCACGCCATTGTGCGCGCCTACCATACCTGCAAAAAAGCCAAAAGCAATCAATCGCTTCTTATTGGCATCGGTCAAAACTTCGTAGTCAATCAACCTGATATTTTTATCAATAATCGCCTGCAACAATTTCCGGTTGTAAACTTGCTTTTTAATGGTATGTGAAAAGAAAAAATACGTTTTATTAGGAATCAACTGCTCAATTGGTACTTCTTTTACACCCATTAATACCTCACAATCGGTGATATCGGCTGTCATTTTAAAACCTTCTTTTTCATATTCTGCATTGGCATAACAACGGTTGGGGGAGTCCGCAATTTGTAAATCAATTGGAAAATTATCCCGGATGTGTGCAGCCTGTTTAGGAGTGATAAGAACGCGAGAATCTGGTGGTGTTTTGCCTTCGCGGATAATACCTAATTTCATAATTTGTGGTGGATTTAGTTGGTTGAAAAACTTATTGGACAAAGGTAGCAAATCTAAAAAGGGAAGCAAACTTGGCGTTGATAATATTTCAAATCATCGCTACCGCCCGTACTGGAAAGGTTCCAAATCCTTTAATCTTCGGAGGCAAAGCCGTAAAATAAAATTCTTCCTGACCAATCGCATCCAAATTTGTCATGTGTTCCACAATTGGAATATCTGCGCCCAGTAGAATGGTATGTGTCGGTCGCTGCAAGTCTTCAATATCGTCAATATTATGAGAGTCGATACCAACTAATTTTACGCCCGCATCTTTTAAAAATTGTGCTGCCGCTGCTGTTAAGAATGGATGATTTTCGAAGTATTGGTCAGTCCGCCAATGTTTTGACCAATCGGTTTGCACCAAAACGGCTTTATTTTTCAAATCTTTCCCTTCAAATAACGAACGGTCAATTCCTTTTTTGCCAACATCGCGGGCATCTATCAAAATGGCTTCCAAATGCACCAGCTTTTCTAGCGACAATTCCGACAAATCTTTACCATCAGCAAACCGATGAAAAGGTGCATCGATATACGTCCCCGTGTTAGCGACCATCTCAATTTTACCAATCTGAAATTCTGTATCGTTACCATAAATTTGCCGTGAAGCCAATCGACTCATATAGTCACAGATTAATGGTGCGGGGAGGCCTTTGTAGGTAATCATCCCGTCTTCGATGGTGTGGGAAAGGTCGATTTTTTTCATGTTGTCAAGTCATTTTTACTTGCTTAATATTGCTTTTAATACACCGTCGAATATTTTACCAAATACTATTCCACCCGGCTAGCTACATCCACACTCCAAGCCTCTGGTTTATCCGAAAATAGCACCTTCGTTTTTGCCCAGGTCGCAATAAATAAGTCAGAATGTCGATAGGCATTCAAGTCATCTTCGCTTGTCCAAAAACTATAAGTAAAAAATATATTCGGGTCACGTTTGCCTTGCCACAATTCGAGGTGGTGGCAACCTTGACGAGCGCGAATTTTATGCTTAGAATCTTCAAAAATCTGTTTAAAGGTATCGATGTGTTCAGGATGAAAGGTTAACTTGACAATGCGTTTTATCATAAGTAAAATGTATTGGTTTTGATGGTACGCCGAGGATTTAGCTTATTTCGTTTCCTAATTTTACAACCTAAAAGGGGGTTGAAAATCCACTGTTTGAATCAAAGTTGTTTAGCTAAAATCTATCTGAATGGTATCATCTATTTTTAAATTGAATAAGCTACTGGCTTTACCCATATTCACGGCAATTTCCAAATAATTGGTTGCATTAAAACGGCAAAATGGCTCACCAACAGGTACATCAAAATAAAATTCGCAGACCTTTGTCAATGGATTATTTCGTTTAAAGTAAAGTTGAAAATTTCTGCCGTTTCTGATTTTTTCAAATAATTCTCGATGAATATTGATAACCACATTTTCATAATCATCAATATAAATCACCGAACCGCGTAGTTGATTTGGACTCATCACGGGGTGCAGCGTCAACCGTTGTATTATCTCTTGTATCGGGCGTCCAATTTCTGCAAATGGTTTGCCTTCATTAATATATCCGACAGCTTGTGCCATAATTTCTATTAGTGGAAAGGAACTTTTTCCCTGAAAAGACAATTCATAAATTTCAGCGGGCATTTCTTCGAAAAGTAGCGAGAAAATTCCATTGTTCGGCCCCAAAAAATAATGACCGTTGTGTTGAATCGCTAAAAATTGTTGGCTACCTTTCGGCAAATCATTGACGGTTACAATATGAATGGTATTATCTGGAAAACTTCGCCACGCATTTTTTAGGACAAATGCGGCACGAACGAGGTCGTATTTCGGAATATTATTTGTAATTTCGACGATATTGAGCGCTGTGTTTTTGCACAACATCGCTCCTTTTAGCATAGCTGAATAATAATCCTTGTTTCCAAAATCAGTGGTTAGGGTTACGATTTGCATAGTATGAATGAATTTTTAGATGAACGCCCATTTTAAATATCGTATCCCTGTTATATTAAAAAATTGGTCGTGCAGTTTCATCAAGTTTAATTTTTCAAATTCTTAGTCTTCAATTTACATTGAAAAACGTAATTTTGACCCAAATGTAGTAAAATGTTGACAGTTA
>CAYUNA010000535.1:0-3807 GCA_964445895.1 uncultured Saprospiraceae bacterium
AACTAATCATTTTCGGCTCAAAATGAACTGCATTTTTTTTATGAGAAAACCCTTTAAAGCGTTACATTTGATGCACTGCTAAAAAATTATCGTATCAAAGTCGCGTATCCCTTTAAATTAAAGGCTTCTCCACGTGGGCCTGTAAATGTGACGACGACGACATAGACTCCTTGTTCTGATTTTTGACCGACATTATCTTTTCTACCATTCCAACCTTCTTGAAAATCACCCGTTTCAAATAGTTTTTCACCATAGCGATTCCAGATAGACAAATTAAAGTTCGTCGCGCCTTCCATCACTCCATTTCCAAGGAAAAAATCATTGGTGCCATCTCCATTTGGGGTAAATGCATTGGGTAAAAAGTAGCGGACTTCAGGGAAAATGTCTATCACCACCGTCGCGGTATCAGTACAGCCACTTTCGTGAAAAACGACTTGCTGAATAACGTGAATTCCCGTATCAGGAAAGGTGAAAATCGGATTGATTTCCTGAGAATTTCCTAACTCACCAAATTCCCACAACCACTTAATCGCATCAATGGATTGATCAGTGAATGTCACCGTTGGTTCGATACTACTTGGGTTTTCTGGTGTGAAGGTGAATCCTGCAACAGGACTTGGCAGTATAGTGATAAAATCCATCCAAGCCGTATCGGTCTGACAACCAATCGGCGACACAATATCAAGCGAAACACTGTAAACACCTGCTTCCTCATACACATGCGTTGGACTAATGTCTCCGCTGGTATTTCCATCGCCAAATGTCCATGTAATATCGTAAGTAGAGTCAATCGGAAACGATAAATTGTCAAAAGTTACAGTTCCGGGTTCGCACCCAATAAAGCTGCTGGGTTCGACAACAATTAGAGCGGGAATAGGAAAATATTCAATAATTTTAGTCGTAGCATTGAAGCAGTCATTGGTATCTACTACGGTTAGCGTTACAGGCAAATTGCCCGGAACTTGATACAGATAGGACGGATTCTGTTCGATAGAAGTCCCGCCTTCACCAAAATTCCAACTCCAATCTGTAATCGTATTGGGTCCTGCATCTGAGAAGGATAAATCCGTAAATTGTGTTGGTCCAGAGACACAAGTATCGTACTCAAATTCAAAATCAGCCATTACTGCTGGAAAAACTTCTACCTGTATCAACGCCGTATCATTACACGGTAAGCCTGGATTTAAAATTAACAAACCATCATAAATTCCTTCTCCTGGAAAATCGACATCCAATGCATCAAAAGTATTTCGTGTAATTGTATTGCCTCCAGGTAGAAAAAACTGCCACTCTTGAGCATTAATATTGGAAACAATGCTACTTTCATTAATAAAATCAACGCCAAATGGCCCACATGCCCGAACATAATAAACTTGTTCGTTATTTATATTTAATAACTCCGTTTCGGCAATATCAGCAATTACGGTAGGGGTACAATTGGCTACATTAAATTGAAAGTCTCGTCGTACGGTACTTATCAAAACGCCATTTCGATATTCTTCTACACATACGCCTACTACAAACTGACCTGTTATAATTGGTACACCTGATATCAAACCGGTCTCGGGGTCGATAGTCACTTGCGGACTACCTGCCATTGGAAAATCAAACGTATAAGTTGGTCCTATAAATGGCACGGCATTATACGGTGGCGGTGCATCTGGGTCAGGTGCAACTCCACTTAAAGTTGTAAAAGATTGGGTGTCATCTCCACCACCTAAAAATGGGGTGCAAAATTGATAAACCAAGGAGTCTCCATCTGCATCTATTGCGGAATGGTCAAAATCAATATCAACCCCGTTGCAAATGACAATCGGTGGGAAGTCCGCAAAAACAGGGCTATTATTACAAGATTGTTGCGCTTCGGGCGTGAGTTCAATCGTGTAAGTTGCACCTGCCTGACCGGGCGAAACGATATTGGTAATTGTATTGTTTCGGCAACACCGTTGATAGGAAATCGTATAACTCTGGGCACTTGACGGCAAAGAACGCGTGAAGGTATAAACGCCTTCTTCCACACAAACATTGGGTGGAGTAGTCAGGCACGGATTACTCAAATTGGGTTGAATACTGGTGACCACTGGTGCATCCAAAATGACTGTTTCAAACTGTGAAACCCCATTAAAAATGGTAACCGTTCCCTCCAAGGTCGCCCCCGAAGTACAGCCTGTTATTTGAGAATCAAAGCAAGCCCCACCGCCATTACAGTCTCGATAAACCTTCATGGTAAACCGATATTCGTTATTGCCCAGGCATTCGTAGGTGATTTCGCCACCAATAATATGGGCAGCAAATAAGGAATGATTTCCAAAAAATGCTAAAAATAGCAAGAGTGTTATGTTCTTAAATTTATTCAAATCTTATGGTTTCGGATTACGAGTTGTGAGTTTCGGATTTCGAATTGCTTGCATGACGGATACTAATCCTAACTAAAGCAACTCTTGGGTTTAAATGCCACACGGCACTTAATGGATAACTCGTAAAATTTTAAAATTTCTTTAACGATTTAAACAATACTGTCCAACTTTTGAAGTTTATAAAATTGTCGCCATTTTTTTTTGAAAACAATTGAACAATTTGAATTCAAATTTTGTTATGCGAATTTTTTTTTAAAAATCTGTTACTGTATCATCGACAGCTTTGCTAAAAAATGAAAGTTCAATTTATGTAAACTTATATTATCAAACTTGTTTCTGTACCTCAATATTGTAAAAATGCAAGATAGGAAACAAAAATGATTTACTCATTAACTCGATTAACTTGATTTTTTACGATTTTCTCGCTTGCCACTATGCTAAAGTTAAATTGCTGTGGCAACAGCCGAGTCAATCCAGACAATCGACATAATCGAATCAATCATCAAACCCATGTTAACGCTCGCTAATGACATTTTAAGTATGACACACGATTACGATTTTCACCCAGTCTTAAAAACGCTTGATTCGACTGGCACCATTCTTTTGCCAACCGATATAAATTGGGCAATTGGTTGTGATGCAGCCAATCCTGTTGCAATAGAAAAAATAGCCAATTTAAAAAAGTATCGTTCTCCAAATCCACCCGTTTTGCTAGTCGCTTCTATTGATATGCTAAAAAACTATGTAGAGCAATTACATCCTCGATTGGAAACATTGCTGATGCACCACGTTCGACCATTAACAATTGTGTATGACCAAGCGAAAAATTTACTCTCCAATGCTTATGCAGACGATGGAAAGGTGGCAATTCGTTTGGTTCAAGATGATTTTTGTCAACAAATAATTGAAGCCTTCGGTCGTCCGATTTTTTGTGCTTCCGCAAAAATTGGGGATTCCCCATTACCAACTCATTTTGGTGAAATTAGTTCTGAAGTCTTGACTCAAGTAGATTTTATTGTAAAATATCGACAAAGAGATAGAAACATGGGGGAGAAACCTATAGTTGCTCGATTATCAGATGCGCGAAACTCAGAGTTAGAGTTTTTGGGATAATAGACTTGTGGCCAATAATATCGCAAGTCTTGAAGTTTTGGTTCTTTTTTTTTAAAATAACAAGATAGCGCCAATTCGGTAGCAAAGTTTAAAGCTGCTCAAATCACATTCATAAAGTCAAATATATGGATGCTTTATTTTTTGCTAATTCCTTAAAAACCGACAAATTCCTTATTTTTGCTCCCTGTTTAAAATTTAATTCTTTTCTTAACGAGAAAAATTGCTTTTTGATACAGCCCCGTAAAGGCGTTTGAACACTATTATAATTAGCTTTACTTATCTACTTCTACTTTGGCACTTTAAAATAATAATAGGTCTTTAGTTATTCTCTGTCCGC
>CAYUNA010000536.1:0-3806 GCA_964445895.1 uncultured Saprospiraceae bacterium
ACGCGTAAGTAGGACTTGAGGAAGAAAATCACTTCTGTTATTCAGACCAAATGAAGTCATTTAGAATCCCATTTTTTTTACCTCATAAAAAATGGTAATTTTAGTTTTTAAAAACTAGACTTGTTTACAAATAAGTCTACTATTCAAAAATCATTTTAAATCTAAAAAATTATGAAGCAAACGTTACGCTTGGCCATTTTAATCATGGTTTTTTGTCCACTTAGTCAATTATTATCACAGTCTGGTACTTTGCAAAAATCATCAAATCTTTGGGTGGCTCAACCAATGCAACCCGCTATTTTAGACATTGGCGAAGCACCCAATGTGTCTAATCATACGACTGAGTGGCGACCAAATGCCGTAAATTCTCGGACGGATACTGAGATATTTATTGGTTCAACAGTTTATGATTTACAAACGAATTCTTCGATGGCATCTCGGATTATTACTCACCCTGATGGTACGATTTCTACTATTTGGACACGTGGAATGGATGCAGCTGCGGGCTATCCGCTGCGTGGTACGGGCTATAATTATTACGATGGAAATAGCTGGGGAGCTGACCCGACGGAACGATTAGAGGAAGACCTCCGGACTGGTTGGCCTTGTATCGGCTCTACGGCTAATGGTGATGAAGTGATTGTCAATCATGTCTTTCAAGCTCCATTGCGATTACATCAGTTGAATCGCTCAATTGGTGGAACTGCATGGAGTGAAATGGATTTGGAAAATGCTATTTCGGGTGGTGTAGTATGGCCAAGAATGGCGGTTGGTGGCGTTGATAGCAACTCTGTTCATGTGATTGCGATTACTGCACCTGAGGCAGCTGGTGGATCAATCTATGAAGGTGTAGATGGTCACGTTTTATATTATCGTTCAACGGATGGTGGAGCAACTTATGATATTCAGGATATGATAATTCCTGGCTTGGATAGCACTGCTTTGATTTCTGGAAGTGCAGACAGTTATGCGATTGATGCGCGTGGGGAAACAGTAGTAGTGGCTCATTTTGGACAATTTGATGATGTCGATATTTTCAAATCAACCGATAATGGGGAGACATGGGAAGAGACGACTGTTTTTGATTTTCCATTAGAAAAATATGTGGTTGATTCCGGGTATTCTGCGGATGATTTGCCACCGTATGATTCTTTGGTTTCACCTGATCCATTGGCGATTTTGACTTCCGACCAATCTGGAGCAGTTATCATCGACAACAACGATATGGTACATGTCTTTTTTGGACAAATGTACGTGCAGGACGCTGATTTGACGGATGGAGGTACAACATATTATCCAGCCACGAGTGGTTTGGCATACTGGAATGAAAGCTTCGGCGCGGATTCAACTGAAGTGATTGCCGATGTAGAAGATGTAAATGGAAACGGTATTTTAGATGTGGCAGCGATTGATAATATAGCCTTGTATTTCAAATCGTTGACCTCTTACCCGAGTGTTGGCGTTGATAATAATAATAGGTTGCATTTAGTCTACTCTGGGTTGATGGAAAATTTGCTCAACGAAAATGCCAATCCGACAGCTCAGCACAATCGCCACATTTACAGAATGGTACGTAGCAATAATGGAATCTGGAGTACACCAGAGGACCTGATTACGGAAGAAACCGTCGTAGAACCCGACCTTTTTCCAGCTATTGAAACAGTATTTCCTTCGATTGCTCGAAATGTGATTCAAGAAGGACAAATCATTTATCAAGTAGATTTTGATCCAGGGCTATCCGTGCAAGGAGATATGGACGAGACAAGTGTCAATTTTATTGTTTTTCAAGGATACTTACCACCTGCGCCTCCAGACCCGAATGGAGTCAATGATTTTGAAAACTCTTCTGTTACGGATTGGCAAATTAGTCCAAATCCTGCCACCGATTTAATAAATTTAAAAATCGACCTTAACGCCACCGCAGAAGTAGAAATGAACATTTATAATATAATGGGGCAAGCGATTACTTTTGAAAATTTTGGAAAACAACCGACTGGTAAATTTACCGCAACTTTGAATTTAGATAAATTTCCCAAAGGTGCGTATTTTGTAAAAATTGATGTTGATGGCGCAATTTTTAGCAAAAAATTATTGAAAAATTAATAGAACTCGTTTTTAGCTTTACTGAAAACTGATGGTTTCGATTAAAATAAAATCATATTTGAAATTTATTAATCCGTTTAATAAACAAAACATACCACTTTTCCTTAATATATGACCATTCACTAAAAGAGAGCATTTTTAACCTTATAAATGCACTATCTTTGCATCGTGTAGTTTTCTCATAGTATGTTTAGTGCTCCATCACCCTCCCAGGTGTTGGAGTTTTTTTTTGTCTTCATTTAAAATTTCTATTCTATAAGGAACGTAAATTTGTTACACGGTACTAAATACCTACAGCACACACAATAAAATTTCCTACATTTGCCCAAATTGAAAAGATGGGCATCACCAACGCCGTGTTCCCACCAAAATATTAGTTTTACCAACTATACAAATACACCAAATTTTATGATACCAGCTAATAATCCTAATCGCAAATCTTGGGTGGAAGTCCCTACCAATAGTGATTTTCCGATTCAAAACTTGCCTTTTGGCGTATTTCGCACCAAAAGTAACCCCAATCCGCGTGTTTGTACGGCACTCGGTGATTTCGTGGTAGACTTATCGGTCATGAATTTTTTGGCTTTATTTGATGATTTAGAAATTGATAATGCCATTTTTAAAAATCGGTACCTCAATGATTTGATGGCACTGGGCAAGCAGAAAACGCGGGATTTACGGAATCGTTTGGCAGAAATTTTTGATGAAAAGAATGACGAAGCGAAAGAAATTGGCTGGCATTTTTTGCATGATAAAGACAAATGTGAAATGCTCTTACCGATAAAAATTGGCGATTACACGGATTTTTATTCCAGTATTGAGCACGCAACCAATGTCGGAACGATGTTTCGGGGCAAAGAAAATGCTTTGATGCCCAACTGGAAGCACATTCCAATTGGCTATCACGGACGGGCTTCTTCGATTGTGGTTTCGGGTACAGATATTATTCGTCCGAAAGGGCAGAAACGACCAGCAGAAGGCGAGACTCAACCGGGTTTTGGACCGACTAATTTATTAGATTGTGAGTTAGAAATGGGCTTTGTGATTGGCAAATCAACTAAATTGGGAGAAACGGTTTCGACCGCTGAAGCAGAAGATTATATGTTTGGTCTGATACTATTTAATGATTGGTCGGCGCGAGACATTCAGGGTTGGGAGTATCAGCCGCTTGGCCCGTTTTTGGGTAAAAGCTTTGGTTCTACCGTATCGCCGTGGGTGATTACGATGGATGCGTTGGAGCCATTTCGGGTAGCGAGTCCAGTGCAAGACCCGCCCGTTTTGCCGTATTTGCAATATGAGGGTAAGAAAAACTACGATATTAAGTTGCAAATTCAAATTCAACCAGACGGCGGCGAACCACATACGGTTTGTAATTCCAATTTCAAATATATGTATTGGAATATGGTGCAGCAACTCGCACACCACACCATCAACGGCTGCAATATCAATGTCGGCGATATGTATGCATCGGGGACAATTAGTGGAAAATCACCTGATTCTTATGGGTCACTATTGGAATTAACCTGGCGTGGTGCTAAACCCATTTCGATGCCTGATGGCTCAGAACGTAAGTTTTTGAAAGATGGTGATACTTTGAAATTGAAAGGTTGGTGTGAGAAAGATGGCGTGCGGATTGGTTTTGGGGAATGTGATGGGAAGGTGTTGCCGGCTGTTTAATAGAAATGTTGAAAATGTAGAATTAA
>CAYUNA010000537.1:0-3804 GCA_964445895.1 uncultured Saprospiraceae bacterium
AACTTTCTTTACGTTTTGCTCGGCGACTAAAGCCGCCTCGCTTTCGGGGTTTTAGGGGCGAGATTGATTGAGTTTTTACACACTGTATTAAGTGCTTGGACAGTAATAAGTACATGACACTACTTAAGTTATACTCTTGTCCAAGCACTTATACAATCAAAAGAAGTTATTAATTAATGAAAATGCAAGATAATTCAATTAAGCACAACATTTCTGTAAAAGAAGTAGAAACATATGTCCAAAATTTATTAGAAACGAAACTTCCTGCGACAATTTATTTTCATCAGCTTAATCATACACTTGCTGTCAAGGAGGCTGCACAAAAGATTGCAAAAGGAGAAAAATTATCTGAAAAAGAAATAGAAATATTGATGATTGCAGCCTTGTTTCATGACGTTGGATTTGTGGAATCGTATGAAAATCATGAAATAAAAAGCCAGGCGATAGCGGTCGATTATTTGACAAAACATCGATATCCTCAGGAAGATATTGAGACGATTACGCGGTTGATTGCAGTGACAGAACTGAAGAAAGCGCCTGCTGATGCTATAGAAAAAGTAATTTGTGATGCGGATATGGCACATATTGGTCAGAAAAAATATCGTAAAAAAGCAGAAAATTTACGAAAAGAACGAGAGTATTTTTTTGAAAAAAAATACCTGGATTTAGAGTGGGAAAAGAGCAATTTAGACTTTCTGCAAAGCCATACTTTTTATACTGATACAGCTAAGAATTTGTTTGACGAACGCAAAGCAAAAAATATCAAAAAAGTACGAGAACGGTTAGCGAAACAAAAGAAGAAAGAAGCAAAAAAAATTAAAGATTTTTCCATTGGTAATAATAAAGCGGCACAAGTGATGTTTAAAACAGCGTTGCGTAACCACATTGATTTGACCAGTATTGCCGACCAAAAATCAAATATCATGTTGAGTATCAATGCGCTATTGTTGACGATTGGTATGCCGATTTTTGCTTCTTATTTATCAGATAAAGTGTACCTGCTAACACCGTCGATTATTTTTATGTTGACGTGTATTGCTACGATGGTCTTTGCCACGTTGTCCACACGTCCGATAAAAATGGATGGTGAAACGAATTTAAAAAAATTGGATTTTGGTAAAACGAACTTATTTTTCTTCGGTAATTTTTATAAAATAGAGCAAGAAGAATATCAGAGCGCTATCAAAAAAGTGATTGCTAACAGCGATACTTTAGATAAAACAATCATCAACGACCTCTACTTTTTGGGGCATGCGCTGGGTGACAAATTTCGCTACTTAAGAACGTGCTATAATGTGTTCATTATTGGTATCATCTTATCTTTTATTTCGTTTGCGATTTCGTATGCCACCTATGTTCCAGAAGTAAAAGATATTATTCAAAATGGTATTGGTAACTAATGTTATGCGCCACGAAGGGATTCGAAAATTAAAAAATGAACTAAAGATTTTCGCCACGAAATATAACGTGTGTAACATCAGCTGATAATTAATTAAAAAAAAGATAATATTTTATTATTTTTCTCTGAACAACCTTTTTGATGCCCCGTTTTATAAATGTAAATAACCTACCAATAGTAAGGAACGCGAAGTAAATAACCTAATTAAGTGCCGCGCAGTAATTAATTCAAAAGCTGTTGGCTTTATTATAAAATAAGTAGCACAAGTATCCGCTTTTAGGTCGTCTTTTGACACTCTAAAAGCAGATATAAAGTGCCCTAATTATACACCATTTTCTAACAAATCTAATGTTTTAAAACATCGGATTTCTAAAATTTAAATTATGTTACGTTTAGCAGTCACTTTTTTCATTATTGCTCTTATCGCTGGTGTCCTAGGATTCGGTGGAATCGCTGGTGCAGCGGTAGGAATAGCCAAAATTGTATTCTTTGTCTTTTTAGTATTGTTCGTGTTGAGTTTAGTGAGCAATGCAGTGCGAAAAGTATAAATAAACCTATAAAAAACTGATTATCATTTGTTTGTGATAGTCTTCATATAGACTTAAAGTTTTTTTAAGTAAGTAAATACCAAAAGCAGGCTGTAAAAAGTCTGCTTTTTTTTGTTTTAGGACAAGCTATAAATTTAAGAGAGATTCTATGTTAAAAATACAAAATAAACTCCTTCATTTATACTCCAAAATAATTGGGAGTATTGCTTTTTACCCTGTTGTGATTACAATTATTTTCTCGGTTTTTGCAGTTATTATGCTACAAATTGAAAACTACGGAATCAGTAAATATATCGGTAAAAATGTTCAGTATATCATCGTTAATAACAAAGATACTGCGCGAACAATTCTGAGTACACTTATTGGTGGCATTATGTCAATTATGGTATTCAGTTTTTCGATGGTGATGCTATTACTCAATCAAGCTTCCTCCAATTTTTCGCCTAGGGTATTGCCTAGTCTCATTGCCAATAAAAGACATCAATTTGTCTTAGGTGTTTTTATTGGAACTATTGTTTATTGCCTTTTGATAAGTATCAATATCTTACCCAATCATCGAACTTATAGTGTACCTGGAGTTGCCACTTTTGTTGGGGTATTGTTGGGGTTATTTTGTTTAGCCTTATTTGTTTATTTCTTACACTCCATTTCCAAATCTATTCAAATTGGTTACATTTTAGAAAACTTATATAAAGACACTTTACAGGAAATCGAATCAGAAATTGAGAAAAATAACCAAAGAATAAATGAGTTGCCGAAACACGAAAGCTGGCAAATGATTTATAGTACTGAAACAGGGTATTTGCAAAAAATTATTAAACCTCACCTATTGGATGTTGCTAAAAAACACAAGACATCCATTTTAATTTTTCTTTCTGAAAGTAGATTTATTATTAAAGATGAACCAATCGGAAAAATAACAAATAACTTAGACGAAGAGGCCCGAAAAGAAATTTCGTCCTGTTTACTTTTTAATTCTGAGGAAAGAATTGAGCAAAATTTTGCTACGGGATTTAAGCAAATTACTGAAATCGTGGTCAAGGCTATGAGCCCAGGTATTAATGATCCAGGCACAGCGCTAGTTGGCATTGATTACCTGAGCGAATTGTTTAGAAAAAGAATGCAATTACCTGATAATGTGGAACTAAGTATTAACTCAAAGAAAAGTGACGACAAAAAACACGATGAAAAGGTTTATTTAAAAAACACCTCTTTTGAAGAAATTTTTTACCTAAATATTGTTGCTATCCGTCAATATATACGACATGATGTAGTCGTTTTATTACGCTTATTAGATTTTTATAAGTCGCTGCTAAACGTCAAAAATATCGCTGCCGATAAAGAAATTTTTTTAAAAAAACAGCTTAAATCATTGCTGTCAGATATCAAAGAACACATAACTAATGAAGGTGATCGTGATTATTTGATAAAAATCGGCAGTAAATTGTTAACTGATGTTACACAGCCATAACATTGTAAACGAAATGAGCTACAGTGCAAAAAGCAATTTACTTTAGCTACTACTGAGTTAGGGAGTTTGTAGAGAATAAATGTGTTTGAACATCTTCTATCGACAACCGTATTATTAATAACTGATATTAAGCAGTTTGTAAATTTCGTGGCGAAAATCTTTAGCTTATTGTCTAATATTCGAACCACCACGTAGGATTTCTCAAGGGAGAAACCCGCAGGCGCATAACGAAATATGAGCTAAAGTAAATTACTTTTTGCGCCGCATTTAAATTTCATTTAGAATATAGCAGGTACGTAACATCAGTTATAAGTCATTTTTTAAATGACTCTAATTCTACTTTGGCACTTTAGAATTTGGTTTTGTTCCTTAGCTATCTTCTGTCC
>CAYUNA010000538.1:0-3797 GCA_964445895.1 uncultured Saprospiraceae bacterium
GTAAATGTCCCTACATTATCCATGTTACAATCGGTATCGGTCAAAAATGTGGTGTCAATTTCATTCACTATTAAGGTCGTCATGATAATGCTGTCGCACCCTGCTTGTGTATTTAAAATATCTGTATAAACGCCGGCTTCCGTTTGCATTGCACCGCCTAATAAAATACTATTGCCTTCACAAATTGCCACCATATCCATTGTTTCAAAAATAGGATTCACAGTAATGGTCACACTGCTATTTATCGCATTGGCGCAACTTGGCATATTGCTATCCGTAATGTCAATCAAACTATAAGTCGTCGTTGATTCCGGCATCACTGTGATTGTGTGTCCATCCAAAATATTTTCTAAGTTGACATTTTGTTCACCATCAAAATAAACAATATCAAAGGGTGCATTACCTGTCAAATTAAAGGTCAACGTCGCATCCTCTCCTTCACAAATCGCTGCATTGTCCAAAATAACTCCATCGGGTAAGGCTTGCCACGTCACGGGTGTTCCGAAAGCAACAGAAAGACAACCATCTGTCATATCAATGCCGCCCATGCCGTCACTATTTCCAGCAACTGCTGATACGTAATAGGTCACACCTGGCAACATATTGGGTAGCAGTCCAAAAGTCAAATTGGTGCTTTCTGTAAAAGTCATCCCTAAACTATTGCCATTGCCATCGTGTAGTACAAAAATTAAGTTGTCGTTCGCATCCAGTGTTTCATCATTATTAAAAATAACGGTAATCATTTCATTTTCACAAGCTGAAATTGGGTCAGTATTCATCGTCCCCGCGTTGGTGATACATTGACAAGAAAAACTCCCCATCAAATCAGTAGAATTACAACCGTTGGCATCATCAATCAGAAAGTTATATGCCTCCCCGGAAGGGATGTCTTCACTAGTAAAAATATAAGGTGGACTATCGGACAACGTACCCCCGACAGTACTAGTAACCGTGTAAGAATCAGGGTCGCCATTGGTAATTTCAAAAGTCACTACATAATTTTCCTGGTCTTGGTCGCAAGTCGTTAAAAAATCAATGACCAAAGGCGCATCTACCACCATGACTGAGGCGGTACCGTTACCCAGACCAACACATCCATTTGCATCTTCCACATTTAAAATAGTATATTCTCCTGCCGTACTAACAGGAAAATTATTGATTCCTACGCCAAACTGAACCGCTGGCTGCATGTCTCCATCAATAGCATAAGTGACTTCAATTGGCGCAGCACCGGTAGTTTCAATCATTAAATCAACGTCTTCATTGCTGCCATCACAAATTGTTCCCATTCCAGAGATAGTTGCCGTTGGATTAGCAAATATTTCAATAGAGATAGAAACCTCACCAGTACAGCCGCCTTGAGGACTCACAGTATAAGTAACTTCGTGAAATCCCGGCGTCAAATCTGCGGGAGTCACCACACCAGCGGCATTTGCTACTCCACCCCAAATTCCACCAGCAGGGTCGCCTGTAAGTGTTTGTGGGTTATCACCTTGACAAAATGGGGCATTAGACATAATCGAAGGAGATGTACCAGAAAGAATTTCAATGGTCAACATCGCTTCACCCGCACAGCCATTTCCATCGGTAAACATGTAGGTGACGTCGTGCATTCCGACGCCCAGTTGTTGAGGGTCAATTTCGCCATCGCTATTTGCTTCGCCTCCCCAGATTCCACCAGAAGGATTTCCAACTAAGGTTTGTACTTCATCAGTATCACAAAATGGGCCAGCAGAGTCGATAGAAACAGTTGGATTTTCGGCAATATCCACAAAAGTTTCATCCATACCGATACAGCCGCTACCATCGTCAAAAGTATAAGTAACGGAATAGTTACCTGTTGAAAATTGAGTTGGGTCGATATTACCAGAAGCATCTGCAATGCCGCCCCATGTTCCACCAGAAGGCGAGGCTGTTAATTGATATAATCCATTGCTATGACAAATCGGGTCCGGAACCGGGTCAATCACTGTTAGTGGTCCAGGTAGCACATCAATAGCAATCGAGGTTGACATAAAGCAGCCATTCGATTGAATGACCGTCAATGGGTAGAATCCTGTATTCGCTGAAGATATATTGGTAATGACTGGATTTTGTTCGGTTGAAGAAAAGCCGTCAGGCCCGCTCCAAATATACGTTGCTCCGGGGTCACTTCCCATTAAAGTCAAATCACTACCTTCACATAAATTACCCGCTGTTGTGATGACTGGATCAGGATTGGGTTGATTAAAGATGTCTAAAGTTCCAAAAGTCGGGCAACCTTGATTATCTATGGCATCATACGTGACGGTATGAAAACCAGATGGAACTAAATCGGGTAGAAAAAATCCATTAGCATCCGCAGCACCACCCCAAGTTCCGCCAGCAGGAATTGCGTCCAATTGGATTAAATCGTCACCTTCACAAATCGGGTCTGGAGGAAAAATAGTCACAGGGTCTGGCAACAAAATGTCTACAAAAGTAGTCGCCTCTGCCGAACATCCTGAAGCATCTGTTACGATAACAGTATAATTTCCAATATCCGTTAAGTCTGTATCCGTTATGGTGTTATTTTGTTGAGTAGAATTAAAACCACTCGGTCCACTCCATGTATAGGAGCTCCCACCACTTGCCGTTAAATTTACCGTTTCACCGATACAAACAGGCCCATCATTAGAAGCCATAGCCATTGGGGAAGGAGTGACAAATACCGTCACATCATCGGTCTGGGTAACACCACAAGCAAAGCCAATTTCTACGGTATATGTTGTCGTTACGGTTGGGCTAGCAATTGGATTGGCAGTATTTGTAGAAGATAAAGTAGCGCCGTTGTTCCAACTGTAAGTCAGACCATTCGGATCGGCTTGCAAAGGTGTCGTTTCGCCTTCGCAAATAGTCACATCTTGCATAGGAATAATGGTGGGAGAAGAAAAACAGATGACATGCTGATTAAAAGAACCACCAGTACTCGCTGTGAACCCATAAAAAACATTGGACGTCCCCATAATCGTCGAAATATCTCCATTATAAGTGATAGTCGTGCCATCTAAAGTCATCGAAAAAGTCATCGTCGCAGGATTCCAATCAATATTAAAACAGTGTTCTTGTCCATCTTCCAAGTTTGGGTAATTAATAGGCGCAACTAATGCATTAGCTGAACCGTGATTTGGGTCACCATTTTGTACAATGCCTACGTGGTCAGAATTAGGGTCATTATTATTACCACCATTAACCCAAGTATCGTATTCCACAACAAATGACGGGGTAATTCCTTGAAATCCAATACCTCCACCGCTTAATCCCATCGCTGTATTACTATTTGCAAAAAGAAAAGTAATACCATCTGCCCCATTGCCATCTATATTACCAAAATTGAAAGAACCGCTTTCTGTAAATGGCATCGACAAATCAATCGTATTATTAGAAAAAATAGTCCCCACTTGCCCTGGTCCTAACGTCGTCATTCGATAGCAGCCACCGCCAATATCGGTTGCGGTACCGTTGGTGACAAATTGTGCACTAGCTACATTTTGGAAAAAAATCAGGCATAAACAAAGGCTGGCTAATTTAATTAAAGTAATTGTCTTATTCATAATGGTTGTTCTTCAAATTTAATTAATAGGATATGTAGTTGGAACAGCGCATATTTCCATTCCTCTTGTTTTTTTCCAACTTTTTTTGTGAAGACTTCTTGATGTTCAATACTCTAAATGGATAGCAAGGTAAAGTTTATTTATGGAGGTTTAAAATATTAGAAAGAAGAACTTAAAGATAGTCTGATTTTGGACGAAAATTGGGAGATAATTTGCTAAATAAGT
>CAYUNA010000539.1:0-3784 GCA_964445895.1 uncultured Saprospiraceae bacterium
GTACTTCAGGTTAATTTTACGGTATGTCCGGGTACTTAATGCTTCAATCGCCCCTAATCTCTCCCCCCAAATGACTAAAGCCAAAAAAAAAGACATAAATACTTAAATTGTTTCTAAGGTAAAAACGGTATTTTAAATAGAAAACTGAGTTTTACTGAATAATGCACATCTTTTCTGAAGGAAATTCATATATTTGTCTTTTAATTTTGTCTCACATACAATCAGCTACCTCCTAAATTTTCGCTGCACCTTCATAAGTACAAATAATCTGTCAAGCACATTACAATTAAGGATTGGAAAGTACCTGTCTTTTGGTATTTTTGTATTTTTTTAGCAAAATTGTTGAACTGTTTTGTGAAAAAAATCTAATCTTGCTAATCGCCAACATTTTCCCCTCTTATTTTTTGAAATTGATTTATCATTAAAATTGAAAATCGCTTAGTTGTATCTCAATATAAAGGTATAGCTAAATCGTGTTGGTTATTTTAAAATTTAACCCGTTCAATATTATATAAAAAGAACTATGCAAAACTACCCTTATAATAAATGGCTACTTATCTTAGGGATTATTTTGGGAAATTTGACTATTGGAAATACCCAAATCATCTATGTCCAACAAGGTGCAACAGGCAATGGAACATCTTGGAGTAATGCAACGGGCAACCTAAAATCAGCTATCGACAATGCCACTTCAGGTACACAAATCTGGGTTGCTGAAGGTATTTATTATCCAATCACTTGTTCTCCTTGTATATTTGAGGACCGACAAGTTTCTTTTATTTTGACGGACAATGTCAAATTATATGGTGGGTTCACAGGCAACGAATCTAATATTTCTGAGCGTGATATTACAGAAAATCCCACCATCTTAAGTGGAAATATCGACCAGGATGATACGCCTTGGAGCAATACTTATTCCATCATCCGTACTCAAAATGTGACGGAAGAAACGGTCATTGATGGATTCATTATAGAGGATGGAACGGCAGATTTTTCTAATGCAGCAGCTGGTGACCCTTACAATAGTGGTGCAGCGTGGTACAATAATGGTTCATTGAGTAATTATTTTGCACATCCAGTTGCTCGAAATTGTACTTTTAGAAATCATTATGCAGCAGGCTTAGGTGCTGCGATTTATAACGATGGCGGCTTTGGTGGCTCATGCAATCCGCTTTTTGAAAATTGTACTTTTGAAAATTGCACAGGCGAACTCGGTGGCGGCGCTATCTACAATAATGCGATATTCGGTGGCGATTGTTCTCCAACTTTTGCGGAGTGTTCATTTTTAAATAATCATTCGCCTTTGGCTTCGGGCGGGGCGGTAAACAATGAGGGCGCAGAAGGCGGTATTTCTAATCCGACATTTAATAACTGCTTTTTCTTTAACAATACTGCTTCTACTTCAGGGGGAGCAGTCTATAATTTTGGTAAAAACGGAACGTGCAATTCAACTTTTAATAACTGTCAATTTGATGGAAATCAAGCACAAGGTGGTGGGGCGATTTATAGCGATGGGACATTTATGGGAGAGGCAAATGGGATTTATACCAGTTGTTCTTTTACCAATAACTCATGTACAAATGGCAACGGCGGCGCGATTTATAATAATGGTATTGGCAATGGCTTGTCTAATCCAATATATCAAAATTGCACCTTTGGTCAAAATGAATCGGCGGCAGCGGGCGGTGTAGTATTTAATAATGGCAGTGGTGGTACGGCGAGTCCGAGTTTTTTTAATTGTATTTTTTCTGAAAATTTGGCAAACGAAATTGCGGGCGTTATGTATAATCTCGGTACAGCCGAAGGTAATTCCAGTCCACTTATTTCCAATTGTTTGATTTATCGAAATACGGCTTATGTCTCCGCAGCAGCTATTTATAATTTAGGGTCTGAAAATGGAAACGCCAGCCCGACCATCACCAATTGTACTTTTTTTGGAAATTCTGCTCCACTTTCCGGCGCGGTTTATAATAATGCAAATGACGCGAACGGAACGGCAAATGCTGTGATGACCAATTGTGTTTTTTGGGCTAATAATGCGGATTTGGGGAAAGTTTTGAGAAATATTTGGAGCAACCCAACCATCAGCCATTGTATCGTGGACGTAGCAGACTGTAATGAATTGAATAGCGGCAATGATGCCAATTTGATGTGTGGTGCAGGAATGTTGTACAATCAAAACCCATTGTTTGTCGATACTTCTGCCAATAATTTTCGATTATTAATGAATTCTCCAGCAATCAACTCTGGAAACAACGCAGCAGCGATGGGTATCGGGGTTGATTTGGATGGCTTGCCACGAATGGAAGGCGTCGTTGATATGGGCGCGTACGAATTTGGGAGTAGTGCGGGCACGGCACCAGTTATTACCATGAATCCACAAAGCCAAACAACTTGTACTGGCGAATCCGTTACCCTTTCGGTAACGGCAAATTCGTCACAACCCCTTTCTTATCAATGGCAAAAAAATAATATCAATATTCCTGATGCGATGAGCGAAAATTATACAATTTCTTCAGTTGCGCCCAGCAATGCAGGTAGCTATAATTGTGTTGTCACCAATAGTTTGAATGAAATGGCAACCTCGCAAGATGCGGTTTTGACAGTCAATCAAACGCAAGATGTCGAGGTTGAAATTTTGGCTACAGCGACAGAAATCTGTGCTGGAGAAAACGTTACCCTCTCTGCCCAACCGACCAATGCAGGGCTGACCCCAACTTATCAATGGCAACTCAACGGCAATGATTTTGGTGGGAGTATTGAGTCGTTTTCAATTGACGCGTTGCAAGATGGTGATGTAATCACTTTAATTTTTACCTCTTCTGCTGATTGTGTGACGAATCCTGTGGTAATGTCCAATTCATTAACTTTTTCTGTAGGAACAGCCTTTGAAGTAGAAGTAGAATTGATGGCAGAAAGTACCAGTTTTTGTGAAAATACACCTGCTATTTTCAACGCTATTCCGACGAACGAAGGCATGAATCCAGCTTATGTTTGGTATGTCAATTCGATTGCACAAAGCGTAGATGCCCCACAATTTATGACAAATACGCTAAATGACGGAGATGTCGTACAAGTTCAAATGACCTCTTCTAAGGACTGTGTTGTGACGTCAACGGTGCTATCTGAGACGACGACAGTCAACGTCTTGCCAAGCATTTTTCCTGAATTGGCGATTGATGCGCCCGTTGATTCAGTTTTATGTATGGATACAGAAATTACCTTTGAGGCGATTGCCGTCAATGGCGGAAATACCCCAACTTACCAATGGCACCGCAACGGAATCGCTGTCGGAACAAACGCGCCAACTTATACAACCGATGATCTGGAAGACGGCGAAATGGTTAACTGTACGTTAATTTCTTCGGAAGAATGTGCTGTTCCTAACCTTGTGCAGTCTAATAATTTGGAAATAATGGTCGATAGCTGCAACGTAGCAACGTTTGAAATTTTTCCAGATTCTGAATGGACAGTTGCACCAAATCCAACAAATGGGGAATTTATATTGACGATAAACGCGGATTTAGAGGACGTTGTCGTGCAGGTTTTGAATATGAATGGTCAAATAGTGAAAGAAGAATATATTAAAAATACCCAAAGCGGGGTACAAACAAAAATAATTAATATACGTTCTATCGTTAACGGAACTTATTTCATTAAAATTCAAAACGGCAACATTTTTGCTGTTAAAAAGCTAATCCTTGCTAAATGAGGTATTTAAAGAACTATAAATTTAGTCATTTATCATTTTGTAAAGGATTTCTAATTGAAATATCAAATATTG
>CAYUNA010000540.1:0-3784 GCA_964445895.1 uncultured Saprospiraceae bacterium
CCAACCCCGGCGGGTTTTTGGGGTTTTTGGGGCGTTTTTTTTTTTTGTTTGCGGCCTAAAAAATAAAAAAACCTCGACCCTAACCTACCCTCGAAAAATGGCTTTAGTCATTTTTCGAAAATACAAAATGACTTCTTACACAGTGTACTTAAATGCCGAAAATCTTTAACTTATTATCTGATATTCGAGCCGCCAAGTGGGGCATAACGAAATCTTAGCTAAAGTAAATTACTTTTTGCGCCGCATTTACTTTCATTTAGAATATAGCAGATGCGTAACATCAGTCATAAAATTCTCTAGTTAGTATTTGGCTTTTTGCCTGGGTTGAATTTTGATTTTACAATAATATTTAACAGCAGCAGAATAGCAACCAATGCCGCAATTCTACCAATAAGGTCGCCATATTTTACATAAAAAGTAATTTCATCATTAAACTTAATCGTTCGTAAAATTGCAGCTTCTTCATTGTATTTTGTGGGCTGCAAAATATCGCCACGCTGATTTAAAAATGCTGAAACACCCGTATTTGCTGACCTTGCTACATCACGACGAGTTTCGATAGCGCGCAAAGAAGCAAACTTTAAATGTTGGATATGCCCCGGCGAGTAGTCCCACCAACCGTCATTAGTCACAATAAAAATCGCTTCCGCCCCCGCATTAATATAGCCACGATGATAGTCGCCATAGATGCTCTCATAACAAATCACAGGCGCAACTTTACCCGCTGGACTCACGAAAGCTTCCCGATTTGGCTGCGTTCCATGTCCCTCTACAGAGCCATCCAAATGCTCCATTAAAGGTTGAATAAAGAAGAAAAAACTTTTATACGGTGTAATTTCTGCCCCTGGAACGAGTTTTGATTTTATATAAAACGGATAATCTTCATTGGTTTTTGAAACCTGTGTTGCCGCATTCAAAGCTTCATAATAAATGGTTTTATCGCCTCGTTTCATTTTTCGGGTAGCGGCGGAATGGGGCTCATCTCCTAAGAAAATATTATAAGCATTGATGCCTGTGACAATGTTAAGATTGGGATATTTTTCGACAAACTTACGCAACGCACGGAGGTCTCGATTGCTGTTCAAATTATCGACATCGACAGAGGAAAAACTGGTTTCCGGAAAGACTAAATACTTAGTGGAATCGGTAACAATTTGCTGAGATAATTTTAAAAATTGCCGCTGACGGTCTTGACTACTTGCCCTGAATTTTTCGTAATGTGGTTCATAATTCGGTTGAATAACTCCCACTTCGACAGCTCTTCCCTGCTCTTCATAAGTTACGTATTGAATAAGCGATAGTCCAATTGGCAGCAGAATGACTAATTTAAATTTTAGCAGGTCGATTCCAAAAACAACGGGAATTTTCCAATTATTAAAACCCCAATCGTGCTTAATTAAATATTTAAAAACCAATAAATTAGCGACCCAAATCCATAATGTTCCTCCAAAAGTTCCTGTATATTCATACCATTGAATCCAACTTGGAAATTCAGCAAACGCATTCCCTAAATTTAGCCAAGTCCACGAAATCTCCCAATTCAAATGCACCATTTCAAATGCCATCCAAAAAACGGGAAGTGTCCATAAACCTAATTTGGGTGATACTTTTTTTGTTTGATGAAATAGTAAAAAAGGAATGGTCATAAAAACGGAATTCAACCATATTGCAATAAAGGACGCAAAAAATGCAGTATTGGCTACCCACCAAGTAGTCAAAATATTCCAAACGACAAAAGCATGATAAGTATATTTAAAAACTTGCCACTTATCTGTTTCTTGCTTTTTTTCGGAGATTTCTTTTTCAATAAATAACAAAGGGACAAATCCTAAAAACATTAAAAAAGTCAATGGAATTGGCGGAAAACCCAAGGCTAACACTACCCCACTCAACGTTGACAAACCTAACCATCGCCAACTCTTGCCACCATTCGTATATTTTTTTTCAAACAATAAAACGATAAGTGCCCAAAAACTTACTAAAAAAATCAACGGAACATGCCCCCAAAGTTGCTCAATTTGATATTGTTGAAACATCCAATACCCTGTACTAAGCACAATCAGTCCGAGGACTATTTTTAGAATATGTTTGATAGAAGTTTTCACAAATTGAGTTTAGTTTCGAGAAAACAAAAGTCTTGAAAGCTTTTGTTTTTTTAGGTAGCGAATAAATGAATACCGGGGCGGTGTTAAGGGAGCAAACCGGTTTGCTCCCTTAAAATCCCTTTGAGAATTAACTTTTCCGCTTCATCACAGGCACATTTTTCATCACCAACTGTACGGTCTTACGAATCCGTTCTTCCAACAAAATGATTTTCCCTGTTTTCAATTCTTCTAAAATAGGTTTATTATAATGGCGAACCGTAATCAATTCAAGTCCATTTTCTACCTTTACTTTAAAGTCTTTTTCGATACTTTTCGCAAATTTTTCAACTTTATTGTCCGCATTATTGACACAAATAGAAAAGCTAATCGCGGTATTTTGCATCATGTTGACATGCAGACGTTCCGCCGCAATTTTAGCAAATAACTCACTCATATGGTGTTCTGCTACAAACGAGAAATCCCGCGTCGCAATGTGAATCAACGCCTGATTGGACTCCACAGCAACCATCGGCGGATACTTATCTTCGACCTCATCAGAAATCAATGTTCCACTACCTGCTGGTTCGATAAAAGACTTAACATATAATGGAATACTCTTATTTTGTAGAGGTTTAATCGTTTTGGGGTGGATGACTTTTGCACCATAATAGGTCATTTCAATCGCCTCTTTATAGGACAACATATCCAGTTTGGTCACATGGTCAAACAAACGTGGGTCTGCCGTCAAAACGCCTGGCACATCCTTCCATATTGACATACTTTCGGCATCCAGACAATAAGAAAAAATGGCAGCAGAATAATCCGAACCTTCCCGTCCAAGTGTCGTCGTAAAATTCTCGGAAGTTACGCCGATAAATCCTTGCGTCACCACAAATCCACCTTTTTCAAGCATTGGTTTAACTATTCGCTGAGCGTTATCAACCGTTTCTTTCCATTGTACCCAACCTTCGCGGTGCATATTGTCGGTAAGAATAATATCGCGAGCATCCAACCATTGCGCTTTCAAGTTAGATTCCTTTAAAAATGCGGTAACAATTTTGGTGGAAACCAACTCACCTACCGATACAATTTGGTCGTAATTGTAATCATAATCCTCATGAGGCTCGTCTTCTAAGGCCCATTCTATCTCAACAAAAGTGTCATTGACATCGGTATACACTTCGTGGTTCTCCCCAAATAAATCTTTAATAACATCATAATGAGTTTGCTTGATTTCATTCAAAATATCAAACGATTTACCGTCTTTTTTAACAAATGATTCCACTACTTTTTCCAAGGCATTGGTCGTTTTACCCATTGCAGAAATCACAATTATCAACGATTCTTCCTGATAATTCTTTAAAATGTTAGCCACGTTTTTAATCGCTTCTGCATTTTTGACGGAAGCGCCACCAAATTTAAAAACTTTCATTTGTCTTACTTATTTTAAATTGAAATTTACGTTTGTCTAAATTCGGCGCAAATATAGTATTGTGCAGAACCATTTTTATTTATATACCAACTTATTTTCACAAAAAAAGATTAGAGATATTATATTAGTTTATCAAACATTACTAACTTTGAGAATATAAATACAGTGCTGGTGTTACCTACAAAAATGAATTTCGGCGTAGAAGTCCATTCACTTTTGGGATTTGGCAATTAATAGTCCGCCTATTAAATAATACAGTACAACAAAA
>CAYUNA010000541.1:0-3783 GCA_964445895.1 uncultured Saprospiraceae bacterium
TTAAATTTGAAAAGCAGAATAGTAATAGTAAGGTGAAAAACGAGCGAACGCTTTTAGACCAATATATATGACGAAATGGATTAAATTTATTCATGGGACAAACAGCCGTTATAATCGTCGGGAGGATTTGCGAGTGGAGGGTATCTTTCCAAAGTGTTGTGTTAGCCATTTTAAGAAAAATCAGTTATAGCAATAGCGATACAGGAGGGATAAACGGGCTATTCCTTATTTATAAAATGGTCGGTTTCAAGTTAAGTGCCTGGACAAAAATAACTTACACAATTTATGACGGCATCTTTTTGGATTTTACTTCGTTATTTTTATCAGCAATAGCTACGGCTATTCCTTCAAAAAATGCCTCGTACAATCACAAAAATCTGCTCGGTCAAAAGTATAACTTATTTTTGTCCAGGCACTTAATTTAAAACTCAAAAATAAGAAAGATCTAAGAAATCAAAGGCAAAAAGTGTTCCTAATTCTTTTTAAATATAAGAAAGGGGAAAAGTGATGACACTTTTCCCCTTTTCAATTTCAGTCTTTGTTTTGTTGGAAAACTAAAAACTGGAAACTAAATAGCCAAAGCTTATTAGTTAAAGATGTATCGAACACCAATTCGCGCTTGGTATCGAGAACCTCTATTATTGATAGCAAAGCGGTCTTTACCTAATCTATCTTCATCAAAAGTAAATTGAGGTGTTGTACCGTCGGCTGCATATCCTTCAAAGTTAATCAAGCGGTAATCGAATGGATTGAAATATTGTACACCCCATTCTGAATTTAATAAATTGGCAAAGTTGAAAATATCAACGGTAAATTGCAATCTATTTTTACCTACTTTAAATTCTTGCGTTACTCGAATATCAATCTGTGTTGCCCAAGGAGAACGTGCGCCATTTTTCTCTGCGTATTCACCTCTTCTTTCAGATAAATGCTCGTCTTCTGAGATGAATTTATCCAGTGCTTCCCATTGTTGAGCAGCAGTGATAACCTCGCCGTCATCCATGTAATCAATCAAAGCGATGTCATCTGCGCTACTAGGCACATAAATCAAAGAACGGTTGCGACTTGTGCTACCTGTTTGATTGTTGATGTTGGTGGCACGGTTACCATTCAGACCGTTATTATAGACGTAAGAATATGGGTCGCCGGATTGTCCGTTATAGAAAACAGAGAAAATTGTTCTGGCATTCTTAGCTTCGTTATAATTAATACCGTAGTTCAAAGACCCAACAATACGATGTCCGATACCAAAATCAGAAGGTCCGTAGCTTGGATTGTTACGTCCATCTACATGAAATCCACCTCGCCATTGAGAGGAATTTTGTGAAGACGTACCTTCTATCAAGGACTCCGCCTGACCGTAAGTATAAGCCAAGGAAGCGTAAAGACCTGTTGTAAAAGTTTTATTAACAGACCCGGTAACACTATAAGAATAACCTTCACTGGTATTCTTTCCCAGGTAAATGGCAGTATAAGTATCGTCTATTGAATTTTGTGTAAACACTGGTCGGTTATCGGTATTGTTTGCGCCATTAGTCCAGTTAAAACCAACAGCCTGATCATCATTGATGTTGGTATAAACGACGTTGTTCAGGTTTTTGGAAAATATTCCTTCAATAGTAGCGGTCAAACCATTGCCAAAATCGTGGTCTACAGCCAAACTTGAACGGAACAGCTGTGGAAATTTGAAATTTTCAGTAAACAAGTCAATCTGTCCGGATGGAACAGTGAATTCTTCATTGATGGGCTGTTTGTTCACATCTGGTTCAAACGAAACCGGAGTATCAATGTCACTATCGTCTACACCGCCGATGGTGACTCCATTGTTGGTGTACATACCACCTGGCCAAACAAATGGAACCCGACTAGTAAAAACGCCCAAACCACCACGAATAGTCGTTGCTTCTGTAAGATCATAGTTGAAGCCAACCCGCGGAGACCACATCAGTTGTCCGGAAGGTGCTTCTCCTCCCTGAGTACCACCCAAATCATAACCTGCAGCACTCAATAACGGAAGGGTAGTGCTGTTAAATGAAGAATCAATATCAGGGTTAGTTGTCAAAACTGGAATATCCAAACGCAAACCGGCAGTCAGCGTAAATTGATTGTTCACTTCCCACTCGTCTTGTACGTATAAACCAAATTGAATGGTGTTAAATTCAGCCGCAGCAGCCGAGCCATCACCTGTGATATTGTCCACCAACGAATACGACCGTTCGAACTCTACAGGTTCTGCATCATTTAGGAAATCCTGTAGGGAACCATATTCATACGACCCAAAATTCTGGCGAATAAACAAGTTATAGAATTTTGTGAATTCATTGTGAGTACCAAACGTTAAAGTGTGTGCCCCTTTGTACAATTTAAAATTATTGGTAAAGGTGAACACATCGGTATCCAATTGATTGGCAGTAGAAAATGCTTCGCTTCCAAAACGGATAGAGCCATCACCATCATCAATACTCACCGTAGGAAAATTGTCGCCCAAGGGGTCACGATCATCACGAACTGTAGTATAACCAATAATCAAATTGTTTGAGGCTTTGCTACCAAAAATGGAGTTGAATTCCAAAGCACTTGAATTGGTTGTTGATGGAAAATAAACACCGTTGTTTTCGAAGTTGATAGACCTCGCGCCAGAACCATTCACGTTGGTATTTTCTGCTTTGGTATATTGATGACGTAATACCAATTTGTGGTTATCGTTAATGTTGTAATTCAATTTTCCAAAAAACTTGAAACCTTCCAATTTGTCAGATTTGCTGCCATAACTGCCAGCATTGTACCCATAAGTGTTTTGCAGAAGGTCACTCAATCCATCCAATTGTTCCTCACTTGAGTCTCCTTCATACGTTTCAATATCAAAAGGCGCAGGCGTTCCGTCATCCTGAACTTCGATATTTGTAAAGAAGAACAATTTATCTTTAATAATGGGACCACCTAAAGAAGCACCGTAAGTTTTTTGGCTGAAATCATCCAATCTGGTTGCTTCATCTAAGCCGTCACGTTCAACTTGTTCTTTATTGGTTGCGCCGACTAAGTCTTCATTTTGCCAAAAATAATAAGCCGTACCTGAAAATTCATTTGTACCTGACTTTGTCACGGCGTTGATACCACCACCGGCAAATCCACCCTGAGAAACATCATAAGGAGAAATTACTACTTGCAATTGGTCGATAACATCGATAGAAACTGGTGAAATACCTGTTTGACCACCATTTGTACCTTGTGAAGATAAACCAAAAACGTCATTGTTAACTGCACCATCAATGTAGATAGCATTATACCGGTTGTTGATACCCGCGATAGACAGACCACCACCGAAAGCACCTTTAGCCTGAGGAGTCAATCGGGTGAAATCATTCAAATCCCGGTTTAGGGTCGGCATATTTTCGATTTGTTCCGCACTTATCTGCGTAGAAGCACCAGAATTTTGTCCAGTACTACCTCTTTCCGCGGATACGGTAACCCCCACCAATTCGATAGCAGACTCTGCTAAGGTGATGTTCTTTTTGTAAGTTTCTCCTAAGCGAAGATAGACATCGTTGAACACCTGGTCAGCAAAACCTGTGTAGGAAACCGTGACAGTGTAAGGGCCACCAACGCGCATATTAGAGATGCGATAGTAACCACCCAAATCCGTCACCGTGCCATAGGTTGTACCCGAAGGCGTATGAATCGCGACAATGTTTGCGCCAATCAGTTCGGTTTTAGTGTCGTCAATAATCTGACCTTTCATCGAACTGGTTGTTGAACCTTGCCCATATAGACTTACGAAGCCTA
>CAYUNA010000542.1:0-3782 GCA_964445895.1 uncultured Saprospiraceae bacterium
TATTTCAAAAACCACTTGCGAATTACCTCTTCCGTCACTTTATCATTTGGTGTAAAACCTGTATTTTCTCGCCTTCGGTGGTCTAAATAGGACGGAAATTTCCACCATAAAATACCCTGACACCACGGCTGCTGATGAATCGCTTCAAAAACTATTTCGTAGCAACGTTTCTGGTCATTTTCATTAAACGGACGGTCAGGTTCAGCGTATGGATTTAGCCAGGGCATATCGACACTGCGGAAGCCAATTTCGGTAAAAACAATTGATTTATTTTCTCGTTTATAAACAGTTTCAATTTTTTTAATTGCTTCTTGAAAACCTGTTTTTAGTTCTTTATCCGACGGATTTTCTTTTTTACTCAACGGGTAATAACAGTTCAAACCAATGTAATCAAACTCATCCCAAAATGTCATTTTTTCAAACTCATCCCCCCAATTTGCTGCATACGTCAATTTTCCAGAATAAAAAGCGCGGATTTTTTTTACCAAAGCACGCCAATCATCAGGTCGATTTAGGGTCGCTTTCACAAATTCAGTCCCGACACACAACGACTCAATTTCATGAATTTCTGCCAACATTGCATAGTGCAAAATCCATTCATAATAATTGTCAAACCACAGCTGCCAATCCGCTTCATTATCCATTTCCACCTCACCTGGCCAACTACCTCCTCCAAGCCAAATTTGTGGTTTAAGCACCACCGTCATGCCCCGATTATGTGCCATTTTTGTAGCATGAACCACGCTTTCGTCGTTTTCATTCCCCGGACGATTAGAAATAGGAATATCGCTCGGCTTTCGTGGATTTCGCATAAAAGTATAAGGCACAATCGCGGTAGCATTTGCGCCTAAAGCCACTTGTTTATCCAGTGATTTAGTTGCTTCCCGACTAATATAGCCATTGTAAATTCGGTAGCCTTCGTGGGCAAAATTAAAGCCCTTTTGGTAAGGAAGTTCAGAGTTTGGAGTTCGGGATTCAGGGTTGTGATTTGTAGGTTGTGACTTCAGATATTTATGCCATTTCTTTTCTAAATTAGAGATTTCTTTTTTAGAAAAATTGTAGGTTAAATAATTTTTCAAAAAGGCTTCTTTTCCAAAATCATTAATTAAAAATGCTACAAAACTGCCTAAAAAACAACTATTTAAATAACGCGACCGCCCATCTTGTTCCTCTTTTAAAATATCAACTAAAGGCAACACATTTCCCGAATCGTACAGTTTTTTAGCCCAATATTGGTAGCCTTTCTGTTGCCATTTTTTAGTAAAATAAATTGCCAGTCCACGCTCCAATGCCAACGTGTTGGGTTTTCCTAAAAACGTCCTCAACAACAATTCATTTTCTTTTCCAATAAAATTATCATTATACGTTTCATTCAAAACGGTATGCACACTATTTGACTGAAAGCTCACATTTGATTGGTCGGTATTTCCAATCATCAGGCCTTTTTCCTCAGCCGACCGATAGAGGCAATATTTTATTGGTGAAATCTTTTTTTCAGTATTCAAAAACACGCGAATTTCCTCCACATTTCCTTCACATTCTTTCATAAAAATCTCCGCTTGCGCCTCATTCAATTCCGTCTGTTTGACAAACTCAAAGTGCGTCGTAGAAGGCATCGAATCCAGGGGCATCGAAAAGTCAAAATGCACCTTTTTATCAAACGCCCAAGTATCGAAATCGAAATTTCCATAGATTACTCGCTTCTCTTTTTCAAATACTTCATACCCCCACGACGACCAATTGAATAGCCGTTCTTTCCGTTCTAAAAACTGATTCAGATACGCTAAAACCGCTGCGTCCTTCAAGCCCGTAATCATTTGAAATGGTAATTGTTGATTCTGTGGATTTGGATAAAAAGGCAATCGTAGTACCGTCGTTTCATCCGCAAATTCTTTCTCTCCAAGCAATAAACGCTGTTCGTTCCAATCAAAAGGCAATTGTTTGCCAATCTTCGCTATCCATGGATTAGACGCCAGTGTTCCCAATAAGATGACTACATTTTTCGAAAAATCCTGTTCTGCTAATTCATTGGCAGGCAGTGCTTTCACCTCAATTCTTGAACGATTTTGGACGCCTTCCAATTTTTTAGCAGCCGTTTTATAAGCTTGATTGTCAGCAGGGTAAACTACTATTGCCGCTTTCAATTCATTTAAATTTGCAGACAACGCTCGTCGATTCGGAATTGCATTATCCGGTTTTTCTGGAGGACTTTGCTGACCGTTGATGTCACAGGAAAAGAAGGATAATAGAATGTAGATTTTGATAAAAAAGAAACGATTCATGTTGTTGTTTATTATTTTTTGGGATGTATCAAAAGGTTTTCTGACCGAGCGCACCCCGAAATATTCTTTTTTGCTCCTCCAAACGCCTCCGCTGCATCCAACAACCGATTCCCATACCAGGAATACAACTCACCATCTACCAATTGAACGGCTGCACTTGGGCAAACCGCCTGAAAATCAGCGATGTGCTTTTCTTTAAACGGAAAAGGTTCGGACGGCAGTAAAATCGCTTCAGGTTTCATTTTTGCCAAGTCGTTGAGCGAAATTTCTGGGTAACGAGTTTGATTTGCCAACATATTTTGGAAGCCCGCAAATCGCATCATTTCATTAATAAATGTATCACCACCTGCCACCATATACGGCTCACGCCACACAAAATAGACCGCTGATTGCAAATTAGTCCGCGCTGCCAAACTGACAAATTGTTCTTGAATATTTCTCACTAAAGTGTCCGCTTCCGACGCTTTTCCAACTATGCCTCCTACTCTATTTATCATATCCAAAGCATCGTCCAGGTTTTTAATATCACTAATCCAGACAGGGTATTTTTCCGCTAATGCTTCGACTTGCGCTTGGTCATTTTCTTCTTTATTGGCGATAATTAAATCGGGTTGCAAAGCATCAATGCGGTCTAAATGATATGTTTTAGTACCACCAATTCTTTGTTTAGAACGAAACCATTTTTGGGGATGTACGCAAAATTTGGTGATGCCAACCACTTCCATTTCTAAACCTAAATAATGGAGCAATTCCGTTTGAGAAGGAACGAGAGAAATGATGCGTTTTGGTGGAAACGGGAGAGAAATTTGGCGATTTAACTGGTCCGTAAACGTTTTATGTTTCATGGTTTTTAGTGTTTTTTCTCCTTCCCAAAATTCCGTTCTCCAGCCAAAATCTCTACCTCCAAATGATTCTCCTTTGGCGGAATCGGACAATTGTATCCATCTGAGTAATGACACCAGGGATTGTAGCATTTGTTAAAATCCAGTATCATTTTACCATCCACAATATCGGTTGTTTTGAAGTCGAGATAGCGACCACCGCCGTAGGTTGTTTCGCCATTAGTCCAATCTCGAAAAGGTAGGAAAAGATAGTCTTTAAAACCTGGCAGTTTTGCCAAACGCAGGCTGCGATAAACTGCCAATTGATGCTCCGTACTGTCTATTTTAAAGGTAAAAACACCATACTTTTGATACGGTTTCAACATGCCGCTATAGGTCGCCATTTCAAACGGTTTGGCGTCGGGTGTTAGTTCAAAATCAGCTGCAATCGCGTAGGTCGAATCAGGCTCGAAGAAGCGCAAATATGCTAACTCTGCCTCCTTTAGTGGCGACCGTTCATCTTTGATAAAATCTTGTTTATAATGCTCCCGATGTTGCTCTATTTGATAAGCGTAAGATAAAGTATCCTGAGCGGATAATTGATTTCCAAAAGCTAATATTAAAATAAAGACGATGATATTTTTCATATTTTATTTTTCAAAGAGATTTTAAATACAGT
>CAYUNA010000543.1:0-3777 GCA_964445895.1 uncultured Saprospiraceae bacterium
TAGCTAGCTATGTTACTGCTTTTCTTTAAAAATAAATTGAAGATAAAATACACCTGCCCAGGCACATATCCCCGTCACAAAATAAACCGTTGGAAGGTTGGCAAAATCATTAGCAAAAATCCAGGAAGATAGAAATGCACCTAAACCGATACCCAATTCAAGGGCAATATACATGGTTGCCATAGCGCGACCACGATGCTCGTCAGGGGCGCGGTCAACCGTCCAAGCCATGACGGCAGGAGAAGAAATTCCCAGTGCCAAACCAGTCAAAGCTGAGGCGAAATAAAAGAAGGTCACCGTATCTGCATATCCAAAAAGTAGAATGGCAATTCCCGAAAAAACACCCGAAACTTTGATGACAATTAGACGCCCGTAAACGTCAGAAACACGCCCTGCAATCAGTCGGGATATGATGGAAAAAATGGTAAAAACACCCAACACATATCCTTTATTCTCGATACCCAAATGCGCACTCTGGTCGGGTGTAATGGTGAGCAAAGTACCATAACTGAAATATAACAGAGCTACCAGAATAGCAGGTGCAATAGCGGCTTTTTCGTAAATTTCATCCTTTTTAATGATTAAAATTTGAGGATGAAAACGTTGCTTATTTTGTAAGGTTTCTTTCAGACCAAGCAGGATTAATATAGAAAAAAATGCCATCGCCGAAGACGCATAAAACATAGTATTGATGGAATATTCATTAGCTAAAAAACTTCCAAAAATAGGGGCAATCATTGCGCCTGTATTCATACTTACACCCGCCATGCCCATCGCTTCGCCACGTCGGTCAATTGGCACGATGTCTGCCACATAAGCAGAGGAGGCGGTCGGTTTAAATCCTGTGGAAAAACCATGTAGTAAACGCAGAAATAGAAAGCCGCCAACCGTCGCCAAAAAGGGATATAAGGCACTACAAAATACACAAACCAAAGTCCCAATAATCATCACAGGCACGCGCCCGACAGTGTCTGAAAGTTTGCCGCTAAACGGTCTAGAAATGCCCGCAGTAAGTGTAAAAAGTCCGATGATGAAGCCTTTATAATCTTCTCCGCCAAGGTCGGTTAAATAGCCAGGTAATTCAGGAATAATCATCGTAAAACTGGCTGCAAAAAAGAAGTAACTCGCGCACAACAAGAGAAATTGAGGGGTATAAAGTTGCTGTGCGGTTTTCATATATCTATTGTGTTAGCGTATTGATGTTTTAACGTGTGATGGTTCATCCTGAGTTGATTCAGTACAGTGTGTATTCGAAAAATGGCTTTTCACTTCTAATTTGGCACCTTAAAGTAATGATAGGTCTTTAGCTATTCTCTGTCCGGCCGCACCACGAGAAATATTCTTACAGAAGGAACAAAAACTGGATTTTTCATAAAAATCCAGTTTTTGTTCCTTCTAAAAAAAGAAATTAGTGGTGCGTGCGGACAGAAGATAGCTAAGGAACAAAACCAAATTCTAAAGTGCCAAAGTAGAATTACACCGTGTATTTAAGTTAGACTTTATGAATCTTTAATTCTGTCGAATCAAGTAACATTTTAAATGCGCAAATTTATCATTTAATTAACCATCGAAGCAAGTTTACTAACATTATTATATGTACCTTTGCGCCCTCTTAGGAAAACTTGGTTCAAAATACTGTTTTCTTTTTTTATAAAAAACTGAAAATCAATATTTTACATCAATTTCCTAAAAAATCCGTGTTTAATTAATTTTGATTAGTTTTTATCAAAAAATTAAGTAAACACCGTAAAATTTGGAGAAGTTCCAGATTTTAAAAATAAAAAAATTAGAAGGGAGATATAAGTAGGTGATAAAGTTTGAAAAAACGCACCTTTGAATATCTCAAATATTCAATATCAAATTTAAATTATAATGCAATCAATCCGAAACATCGCAATTATTGCGCACGTTGACCACGGAAAGACAACATTGGTAGACAAGATGCTCTTGGCCGGAAAACTTTTCAAAGACCATGAGCGTCCTGGCGAGTTGATTATGGACAATAACGACTTGGAACGCGAACGCGGAATTACCATTTTGGCAAAAAACGCGGCGATGATGTATAAAGGTGTCAAAATCAACATCATTGACACTCCTGGTCACAGCGATTTCGGTGGTGAAGTCGAGCGAGTGTTGAACATGGCAGATAGTGTATTGTTGTTAGTGGATGCTTTTGAGGGTCCAATGCCACAGACGCGATTTGTTTTAGGAAAAGCATTGCAATTGGGTTTGAAGCCAATTGTAGTTGTCAATAAAGTAGATAAAGAAAACTGTACGCCGGATGAAGTACAGGAAGCAGTTTTTGATTTGATGTTCCAATTAGATGCAACGGAAGAGCAATTGGAATTTCCAACAATTTTTGGTTCTGCGAAAAATGGTTGGATGAGTGAAGATTGGAATGAGCCGACGGATTCAATCACCCCGTTATTGGATAAGATTTTGGAGTACGTTCCAGAACCACCACAGCCAGAAGGTTTGTCTCAGATGTTGATTACATCTTTGGATTACTCTTCTTTCATTGGTCGAATTGCGATTGGTCGTTTGCACCGTGGTACATTGAAAGCGAATCAGCGAGTAGCTTTGATTAAGCGTGACGGCACGGTGAAGCAAAGCAACATTCGTGGTTTGTTTGTATTTTCTGGAATGAACAAAACGAAAGTTGACGAAATCCAAATGGGTGATTTGTGCGCAATTCAAGGTATTGAAGATTTTGAAATTGGGGATACCATTGCACATATCGAAGACCAAACGGCTTTGCCAACGATTGACATTGATGAACCAACGATGAGTATGTTGTTTACGATTAATGACTCTCCATTCTTTGGTCAGGAAGGTAAATTTGTTACCTCTCGTCACATTAATGACCGTTTGCAAAAAGAGTTAGAAAAAAACTTAGCCTTGCGAGTAGAAGCGACCAATTCAGCGGATTCGTTCCGAGTATTTGGTCGAGGTGTTTTGCACTTGTCTGTTTTGATTGAAACGATGCGTCGGGAAGGTTATGAGTTGCAAATTGGGCAGCCACAGGTTATTTTGAAAAAGATTGACGATGTGACGCACGAGCCAATTGAAGAAATGACAATTGACGTACCAGAGGTATCTTCGGGTAAAGTTATCGAAATGGTGACCAAGCGAAAAGGAACCATGTTGTCGATGATGCCGAAGGGTGACCGGGTGATTTTAGAATTTGAAGTACCATCACGTGGTATCATCGGTTTGCGTAGCAATATGTTGACTGCAACGGCGGGTGAAGCAATTATGTCACACCGTTTTAAAGAATTTCAGCCGTACCGGGGAGACATTCCTGGTCGTTTGAATGGGTCGTTGATTTCGATGGAAACAGGTAAGTCTATTCCGTTCTCTATCAACAACTTACAAGACCGAGGTAAGTTTTTCGTAGATTCAAATGAAGAAATTTACGAAGGTCAGGTAGTCGGAGAACACACTCGTCAAAATGACTTAGTGGTGAACTTGACGAAACAAAAGAAAATGTCAAACATGCGTTCTTCGGGCGCAGATAATAAAGTAAAGTTGATTCCACCACAAGTATTTTCTTTGGAAGAAGCATTGGAATACATTCAGGAAGATGAGTACGTAGAAGTGACGCCAGAGTCAATTCGGTTGCGTAAAATCTTGTTATTGGAACACCAGCGTAAGCGTGCTAAAAACGCTGCTTTGGCAACAGCTTAACAATAAACAATTAGCAATGAACAGTGAGCAATTTTAGGTTGTAGCTGTTTTGCATTTGACTATAAATAATGGGGAATTTCGGATTTTAGG
>CAYUNA010000544.1:0-3776 GCA_964445895.1 uncultured Saprospiraceae bacterium
GTACATTAAATTATTTATAAAACAAAGGTATCCGCTACCTTTTTACACAACCCCTAACCTACCCTCGAAAAATGGCTTTTACACAGTGTATTCTTTTTTCTAAATTTTAAACTTCAATTTTAAATTAAAAAGATAATGAAGATTACAGGAAACACATTAATCGAATTAGGATATCAACCAGGAAAATGGTTTAATAACGCTATTGCTTACGCGAATGAGAACGAATTGGCAGGTGCAACTTTGACTGATTATTTAAAAACAGTCGCGCCACCGCCCGTGATTTTTCCGTTTGAAAAAGGACTACCTTTTCATAAAAATATCGAAGCAGAAAATGAAGTGGAGCAAACAAATGTCAATCAGGTTTTTGCGACGATGGAAGAATTGATGAAAACGCCAACGTTGATTGACGGGGCAGTGATGCCAGATGCTTGTCCGACTGGGGGGAAAGGGCAAATTCCTGTTGGTGGAATTGTCGCGGCGAAAAACGCGATTCATCCAGCGATGCACTCTGCGGACATTTGTTGTTCAGTGATGATGACTAATTTTGGAAAAATAGACCCGAAGAAAGTGATGGATGCAGCGCATAAAATTACGCATTTTGGCGGTGGCGGACGGGATGATTTTTCAGAATTGCCCGCTGAATTATTGGATAAAATGAAAGCTAATTATTTTTTAAAAGATGAAAAAAGCATCGTTTTTGCTAAAAAATATTTGGGAACACAAGGAGATGGCAACCACTTTCTTTTTATCGGAACGTCAAAAAATACGGGAGATACCATCATGGTCACGCATCATGGAAGTCGGGGATTGGGTGCGTATTTGTATACCAAAGGCATGAAAGTTGCTGAGCGTTTCCGCAAATTATTATCGCCTGCAACCTTAGCAAAAAATGCTTGGATTCCTTACGATACCGAAGATGGAAAACGTTATTGGGAAGCCTTACAGATTGTGCGCGAATGGACCAAACTGAACCATACGACGTTACATCAAGCGACTTGTGACGCATTGGATATTACGCCTGTTGACCGTTTTTGGAATGAACATAATTTCGTTTTTAAAGATGGGGACGTGTTTTATCATGCGAAAGGGGCAACGCCATTGAGCGATAAATTTGTGCCTGATTCGACCAATGGATTGCGGTTGATTCCATTGAATATGAGCGAGCCTATTTTAATCGTACGTGGAAAAGCGACGACAAATAATTTAGGTTTTGCGCCACATGGTGCGGGTCGAAACGTGAGCCGTTCTCAACATTTTCGCGATAAGCATGGAAAAACAAAAGCCGAAATTTTTGCAGAAGAAACCGCTGGTTTGGATGTTCGGTTTTTCTCTGGTCATGTTGATATTTCTGAATTGCCGAGTGCCTATAAAAATGCGGCAGCCGTGAAAGCACAAATGAAAAAATTCAACTTGGGTGAAGTGGTCGATGAAGTTTTACCCTATGGCTCTATCATGGCGGGTGATTGGCAACAAGATGCGCCCTGGATGAAGAAACGACGGGCGAAATGGGCAAAACGGGCGGCGGCAAAGAAGATTTGACCCACCGCCACAAAATTTCCCACGCCAATCAATGCTCCACCGCATCTCCCGCGCCTCTCGGTATTCGAATATGCTCCACCAATGCCTGAATATTTGCAGGCGGTGGCGCAGTCATTCGCGAAACAAGAAGTGCCGTTACTAGATTCACCAACATCGCAATCGTTCCAAATCCTTCGGGTGAAATACCCCACCACCAATCCGATTCTGTACCGCCACCAAAGCCACCGAGTCGATATTTTATCATATAAAAAAGCATGAGTAAAATACCAACGACCATGCCCGCGATTGCTCCTTCGCGGTTCATTCTTTTATCAAAAATGCCTAAAATGAGGGCTGGAAAAAAGGATGCAGCAGCCAATCCAAATGCCAACGCAACGACCGCCGCTACAAAACCAGGTGGGTTGATACCAAAATACCCTGCAACCAAAACGGCTGCAATTGCGCCGGTTCGAGCCCACATTAATTCTTCTTTATCAGAAATATTTGGCTTCAATTGTTTCTTAATTAAATCATGCGATACAGCCGTCGAAATCACTAATAATAGCCCCGCAGCCGTTGAAAGTGCAGCCGCCAATGCCCCCGCAGCTACCAATGCAATAACCCAGGCAGGTAAGTTAGCAATTTCAGGATTGGCTAAAACCATGATGTCGCGATTGATGGTCAATTCGTTTTTGTTCGCGTCACCAACGTATTGAATGGTGCCGTCTTTGTTCAAATCATCGAATGAAATTAAGCCCGTTTTTTCCCAACTTTTAAACCAGGCTGGCATCTCAGCATAGGGTTGATTGCTCACCGTATCAATTAAATTTGTTCTTGCAAATGCAGCAATTGCAGGAGCTGTGGTATATAAAATTGCGATAAACGCCAGAGCATACCCCGCTGATTTTCGAGCATCCCGCACTTTTGGAACAGTAAAAAATCGAACAATAACGTGTGGTAAGCCGGCTGTTCCAACCATCAACGCGAATGTAATGGCAAATACGTCAAGCGTAGATTTTGAACCAGTTGTGTATTCGTGGAAACCTAGCTCAGTATGCAATCCGTCCAGTTTATCTAATAAATAAGTGCCCGAACCATCTGCCAACGTATCGCCAAAGCCGAGTTGTGGAATCACATTGCCCGTCATGGCTAAAGAGATAAAAAACGCAGGAACCATGTATGCAAAAATCAAGACACAATACTGCGCGACCTGCGTGTAAGTGATGCCCTTCATTCCTCCCAAAACGGCGTAAATGAACACGATTACCATCCCGATATACACACCTGTATCAATATTAACTTCTAAAAATCGAGAAAAAACCACACCGACACCTCGCATTTGTCCGGCAACGTAAGTGAATGAAATGAGAATTGCACAAATCACCGCCACCGTCCGCGCCACATTAGAATAATAACGGTCGCCGATAAAGTCTGGAACGGTAAATTTCCCAAATTTTCGGAGATAGGGCGCGAGCAACAGGGCTAATAATACATAACCGCCTGTCCAGCCCATCAAATAAACCGCGCCGTCATATCCCGCAAAGGAGATGATGCCTGCCATTGAAATAAAAGAAGCTGCCGACATCCAATCGGCTGCCGTTGCCATACCGTTGGCTAAGGGGGAAACACCGCTGCCTGCCACATAAAATTCTTTGGTTGACCCCGCGCGTGACCAAATTGCAATGCCGATGTATAGGGCAAAAGTGAGTCCGACGAGGAGATAAGTCCATTCTTGTACTGACATATTTTTAGTGGTTTGTTCTACTTTGGCACTTTAAAATAATGATACTTCTTTAGCCAAATCGGCTATTTTATAATAGGTCACGTTTCGTCAACATCAAATTCTTTGTCCAGCTTATTCATCAAATAAATGTAAATAAAAATGAGGGCAACAAAAACGTAAATTGCACCTTGTTGGGCAAACCAAAACCCTAATTTGAAGCCTCCAATACGAAATTGGTTGAGTTCTTCGACAAATAAAATCCCGAACCCATAGGAAACGACGAACCAGACGGTGAGTAAAATCGCCAGATAGCGAAGGTTTCTTCTCCAGTATTCTTTTAGGTCGTATTTTTGCATTGGTAATGTTTTTCGTTTTGTAAAGCCAGCCACTTGACCCGACAAAAACTATTTTTGGAAGTTTAGTAGCGATTATTTCAGCACTTACCACTCGGCACTGAACCTCTATTATTACCCCAAAGAAAGGGAAATACTTTGAGAAAATAAAAAATCTATAATTTACTAGTAACTTTGCCGCT
>CAYUNA010000545.1:0-3774 GCA_964445895.1 uncultured Saprospiraceae bacterium
ACTGCCGCCATCGTCTGCTTGTTGTGCGTCACAATCACAAACTGCGAATCCTTGGAAAACTTCTTAATAATTCGATTAAATTTCTCAATATTCGCATCATCCAGCGGTGCATCCACCTCATCAAAGATACAGAACGGCGCGGGCTTCAACAGGTAGAGCGCAAACAACAACGCTGTCGCCGTTAAGGTCTTTTCTCCACCCGACAACTGACTAATAGATTGTGGTCGTTTTCCTTTTGGTTTCGCCACAATTTCAATCTTACTTTCCAGCGGATTCTCTGGTTGAAGTAGTATCAAATCGGCATTGTCTTCTTCCGAAAACAGGTTTCTAAAAATATCAATAAAATACAAACGAACCTTATCAAAGGCCTCGATAAACTGACCCGTCGCCTTCACTTCAATCTCCTCAATCGTTGCCAAAAGGTCATCTTTTGCCTTCAAAATATCGTCTCGTTGCGTCGTAATGGTCTCAAACCGCTCCTTCATTTCATCATACGCCTCTACTGCCATCGGGTTGATTTCACCGTAATTGTCTAAGCGGCCGCGTAGCTTTTCGACTTTTCGTTGCAGTTCCTCTTCAGACATATCGGTGATTTTTCGCTTGATTTTTACACCTTCAGGCATCACTTCGCCTTCTTCATTATCGTCACCTGCTTTGGCTGCCGCCACATTTTCAGGGTCTAACATTTCCTGCATCAACTGCTCAACATCGTTGATATTTACGGAAAATTCAATCTTCAATCGCTCTGCCACTGATTGCAATTTAAACCGAACATCCGTCAGTTTATCTTTTAATCGATTGACCAAAATCTGTGCATCTTGTCGTACTTTATTCGCCTTCCGAATCTTATCTTCAATCTCATTTGCGCCACCTCGTGCCTTAAAGTAAGTCTGTTCTGCTTCCGTCAAAACGCTTGCTTTTTCCTTCTTCTCGTCATACATTTCCAGGAGTGACTTCTCCAATTTTTCAATATCTTCCACCAAAAACTGAACTTCCTCTACTGACTGCGTAATCGTAATGTTATTTGTCTCCAGCGTCACCTTCAATTCATCCAATTGCTTCTCCCGAAACGCTAATTCGCGCTGAAAACTCCCCACTTTATTTTGCTGCTTAATGAACTCAATATTTTTTTCATTAAAATTGGTACTTGCCTTACTCAATGCTTCCGCCACCTGCCGAAACGACCCATCTGTATTAGAAATCGCTTCTTTTGCTTTTTGCGTCAACGTCAATTTTGCCGTCAATTCTTTTTCAATTTCTACATTTGCCAATTCCAATTCTTCTACTCGTCCCTGTCCCGCAGTCTTTTTATTATCTGCTTCCTGTACATAGCTCGCAAAACTTTCCAGTCGAGCCGCCACACTTACTTTTTCTTGTGAAATACGGTTCAACGCCTGCCGCTGTTGCTTGATAATCTCTCGTGTGTTTTGTGCCTTTAGCTGGTCAATTTTTTGCTTAATATTGTAAAATTCTGTCGATAATTTGTTCTCTTCTTTTTCCCCTTTTTTAATCGCTTTTTCTAAAATTTCCAAATTCTTCTTTCGACCAATTTTCTTACCTTCAAATAAGCCAACGGAACCACCACCAATCGAAAATTTACGCCGTACAAACCGTCCCGTTTTCGACAAAATCGTCACATTATCATTCGGTAATTCTTGGCTAATCGCTTCATTATCAGTTACTAAGACATTTTCTAATAAATGTGCAATCAAATTTCGATATTGGTCATCTACTTGTATCAAATCCGTCGCTTTCTGCGTCCCCGCCAACATCGTCATCGGCTCGGAATAATCCGCAAATGCATCCAAAACAAAGAAATTCGCTTTCCCTTTTTGCGCGTTATTCAGTAATTTGATAGCCTCAAAAGCCTCCTCCAAACTTTGAACGACATAATAATTCAAATATGGCTCTAAATAGTTTTCAATCGCTACCCGAAAATCCTGTTCCACATAAATCAAATCTGACAACAGTGGCGCATTGTTTTTCCAATTCTTCTTATTGCTCAAAAAACGAATACTCTCTGGAAAACCCTCCAAATTCTCGACCATACTTTTGGTCAATTTGTATTCATTTCGCTTGCTATCCAGCGTCCGATTTACTTTTTGAATCTGCTTTTGCAACTCATCACGTTTGGTCTCCGCCTCCTCAATCGCCGCCGCCCGTTTCTCTTGTTCGGCTTCCGCTTTTTCAATTTCCTTCAATTTAGCTGCTTCATTTTTCTCAAATTCTGCTACTTTAGCCTTCAGCGTTTCCATTTCTGCCCGCCGATTTTTCGCATCCGCATCGCCCCGTTGCATATCACTTTTCAGCGTATCAATTTGATTGACATTAATCGCTTTTTTCTTCTCCAATTCAAACAATTCGCGCTCCACTCGCTGTTGTTCTTGCATCACCGAATCCAAGTCCGACTTCAATTCGCCATGATTTTTCTTAATATTTGCTAACGCTTCCTCTGCTTCATCCAACTGATTTTCCAAATCAACTTCCAGTTGTTTTTCCTCATTCAAATTGGTACGGTAATTATCAATTTCGCCTTCCAACTGTCCAATCCGCTGATTAGACACCTCAATATCTCGCGTCAATTTCGCCCGATTCTGCTCCACAAATTGCTTCTTCTGCTCCAACATCCGCTTATCATTCTCCATCCCCCGAATGCGCCCAACCAATGAATTCAAATCCCGCTGCCGATTCGACAACGCCTGTTCCTTGTCCAAATTCGCCTTTCGTTCCTTCTCCAAGTCCGCTTCCAGCTGTCTAATTTCAATCTCCGACTGCCGATAAGTATCCTCCTCTTTTGTTAATTGCGCCTGCACCGATTTATGTTGGTCTTTCAGCGCTGTCACCTTCAAATTTGCCAACTGCACACTCAACCATTTGTATTGGTCTTTCATTTCAAAATACCGCCGCGCCCGTCGTGCCTGCTTTTCCAGTAACTTCAACTGCCCCTCAATTTCAAATAGCAAATCTTCCACCCGTTCCAAATCCGCCGTTGTATTCTTCAACTTATTCAAGGTCTCCTTCTTCCGCCGCTTATATTTCGATACGCCTGCTGCCTGTTCAAACATCCGTCGCCGTGCATCTTCCTTGTCTGCCAAAATATCATCCACCATTCCCAGCGCAATAATCGCATAAGAATTTGACCCAATACCCGTATCCATAAACAGGTTGGAAATATCCTTCAACCGACACTGTACCTCATTCAAACGGTACTCACTTTCCCCCGTTCGATACAGCATTCGTGTAATTTTAACTTGCTGATATTCAGTTGGTAAGATGTTTTTTGTGTTGTCAAACGTCAATGACACCGAAGCAACACCCGCTTGCTTTCGTTTCTTCGTTCCATTAAAAATAACACTCGTCATTTTGTCCAACCGCAACTCCTTCGACTTCTGTTCTCCCAATACCCATCTAATCGCATCGACGACGTTCGATTTACCACTTCCATTCGGTCCCACAATCCCGATAACATCTTCCCCAAAATGTATTGCGGTTGGGTTGGCAAAACTCTTAAAACCCTTGATTTCTAAGCTTTTTAGTCTCATAAGTGGCGAAATTAAGGAATATTCAGCATAAATTTTATTAAAAAAACAGGGTAGAAATGGGAAATAAAAATGTGAGAAATAAGGAGTTGAGAATCAGGAATTTAAGATTGGGGATAATTGTTATTTGTTTTGATTTTTTTGTCATTCCGACCGAAGTGGAGGAATCTGACGTAAGTAGTTATTAATCTTCTAAATGTTTTATTAAGTCAAGTTGTTTTTTGCAAATTCCCTT
>CAYUNA010000546.1:0-3761 GCA_964445895.1 uncultured Saprospiraceae bacterium
CATTGCACATTGCACATTGCACATTGCACATTGTTCTACCCTTTCTTCTTCCGTTTAGCACTTCGCTTCTGCAACTTCCTTGCCCGTCGCTTCTCTTGCGCCCGATTCACTTTCTGATTCTTACGCGACCGTTCTTGAAATGCACCTTGTGAGTTCTTCAAGGTTGCTGCTTTAAAATAATGCTTGTCACCGAGTGATTTTGGTTTTTCCTCGGGAATTAGCGTATCCGAAACCTCCACATCTTCGGGGAATTCCAGCATTGGAATTTGTATCTTCATCAATTCTTCGGCTTCCGTCTTCCATTCCTGTTCCCATTCTGCAATAAACGAAATGGCTATACCAACTTTATCGGCACGTCCCGTTCGACCAATGCGGTGAATGTAATTAATTGGAAATTCTGGAAAATCAAAATTGATAACATGCGTCACTTCTTTAATGTCCAAACCCCGCGCAATGATGTCCGTTGCAATCAAGGCTTGGAGTGTTCCGTCGTGAAATTCTTCGACTTGGCGCAACCGATAATTTTGGGATTTATTAGAATGAATCACGCCAATCAACTCTGGAAATTGTGGCGCAACGATTTCGTGCAAGCGGTCGGCCAACTTTTTTGTGCCAATAAAAACCAGCACTTTACCCATCGAATCATCCTCTTTCAATAATTTGACCAGTAAATTGGCTTTGGTCATAAAGTTGGGAACATCGTAAGCTTTTTGGTCAATCTGTTCCAACGGCGTACCGTGCGGCACAATCACAATTTCTTCAGGATGGTCAAAAAACGTCTCAATTAATTTCCCAACTTCTGGATTCATCGTTGCTGAAAAGAGCAAGTTTTGCCGCTTTTTTGCCAATAAATCGAAGATATTTGTTAATTGCGTCCGAAAACCCAAGTTCATCATTTCATCGACTTCATCAATGACGAGTTGTTTGACAAACTTCAATTTTAGAGACCCCGAAAAGCACAAATCCATCGTCCGCCCAGGTGTACCGACGATGATGTCTAAGCCTTCTGCGACTGCTTTTTTCTGCGTATTGATATTTGTTCCACCATACACACCCGTCACGCGAACGGTCATGTATTTGGTTAATTTTTCTACCTCAGCGACGGTCTGTACCACCAGTTCTCGGGTAGGCACAAGGATTAAAACACGCGGATGGTTGTCTTTGCTAAATTTTAGATTTTTTAAAATCGGCAATAAAAAAGCAAAGGTTTTACCCGTTCCTGTCTGCGCAATACCGACCACATCTCGTCCTGCTGCAATGGTTGAAAACACAGCCGTCTGAATGGGGGTCGGGTTGACAAACTCCAAATCAGCAAGTGCATTGCGTAGTGGTTTCGTTAATTTTAAGTCTTCAAAAGTTGTCATTTTTTCGAATTTGAAGCGCAAAATTAGTTTTTTTTGTTGATTGAATGCTGAATTAAGGGCGTTACTTCAAGTATGACCCTTAATTACTAACTGATGCTACGTATTTTGTATATTTCGTGGCGAAAACCTTTTGATACATCTCCCAAAGGCGCATAACGAAATTTTAGCTAAAGTAAATTACTTTTTGCGCTGCACATAATTTCATTTAGAATATAGACGGCGCGTAGCATTAGTTATTTAGTTCGCGTTCCTTAATAAAAAAAGGTCAACACTTTTAAAATGCTGACCTTCCTCGTTGATATTTTAAAACGGATTACAACGTACCCCGCAATTCTTGCTCGCGCTCCAATGCTTCAAATAAGGCTTTGAAATTTCCTTTTCCAAAAGAAGTCGCGCCTTTTCGCTGAATAATTTCAAAAAACATCGTCGGACGTGCCTGTACCGTTTTAGTGAAAATCTGCAATAAATAGCCTTCATCGTCTCTATCCACCAAGATGCCCAATTCGCGTAACGGCGCAACATCTTCGTCGATTTTGCCCACACGGTCAAGCAATACATCATAATAGGTGTCAGGCACTTTCAAAAACTCCATACCTCGGTCACGCAATTTCGTCACGGTATCAATGATATTATCCGTCGCTACTGCAATGTGTTGAACGCCTTCACCTTCATAAAATTCCAAATACTCATCCACCTGCGATTTTTTCAAACCCGGTGCTGGCTCGTTTATAGGAAATTTAATCCGACCATTTCCACTACTCATCACTTTCGACATCAACGCCGTATATTCTGTAGAAATATCTTTGTCATCAAAAGACATAATTTGGGTAAAACCCAGCACTTTTTCATAAAAATCAACCCAGTGATTCATGCGCCCCAATTCGACATTACCAACCATGTGGTCCACGAATTTCAAACCAACAGATTCCGTCTCATAATGGTGATTCCATTTTTTGAAACCTGGCAAAAACGTCCCGTTATAATCCTTTCTTTCCACAAAAATATGTACCACTTCGCCATAAGAATAAATACCCGAACGCACCACTTTCCCATGCTCATCTTCCTCCGTCGTTGGTGACATATAGTGTGTTGCGCCGCGTTTCATGGCTTCTTCGTAGGCATAGGTCGCGTCATCGACCCACAAAGCCGTCACTTTCACTCCATCACCGTGCTTGTCGATGTGCTTGCCGACCTCCGTGCCGCTGCGTAGGGGAGAAGTGAGTACCAAACGGATTTTGTCTTGTACCACCACATACGATTCGTAGTCGCGATTGCCTGTCTCCAAACCTGCATAAGCCAATGATTGAAAGCCCATGACAGATTTATAAAAATGGGCAGCTTGCTTGGAGTTGCTCACATAAAATTCCAAATAATCCGTGCCGTTGATGGGCATAAAATCTTTAGCGTCGGGATGAATTTTAGGTATTGGTGTGGTTGTGGTAGACATATTTTTTTAGATTTGATTGTTGTAGTAATAGTTGCTATGGCAAAGGTATGGAAAATATTTGGGAAAATGATTTTTAAAATTGGGAAGTACTTGTTGTTTTTTATAAAAATGTTATTTCTACAAAAAATTGTGTAAAAAAAAATCAAAATTCATTTAATTTTGATTATTTTTCGACCAAATTAAACAACTAAATTATGGTTAGATTAACAATAGATGTCGTCAATCCAAAAGAAGAAGCCTTGTTTTTAGCGATTTTGGAAACCTTCAAAAATCAGAAGGTGATTCGATTGCGTAAAAAAGAAATTATTGACGTTGAAAAGGAAAATTTTGCGTTGCCTGGCCGTGCAATGACGCAGGATGAATTGGATAATGAAATCGAAATTGCGGAACAAGGAAAGGATGTTAGTTATGAAGAAATGAGGAAATATTTTGATTCCTAACTCAAATTTTTAGAGAAAACCACATAAAAACAGACTATAAAAATCAACGGAAGGGATATCATTTTTAAAGAAAAATTTAGAAATGCTTTAGAAGACACGATTGAATATTTGGAACAATTTGGCAATCAGCCCGCGAAGAATTTCTTGAAAGATTTAGATTATTTGCTGCACGAAAGAATTCCTTTTTACCCAGAATCTTTTCCCGAATATAAAAAGCGATTAACAACCACGAAAGAATATCGAAGGGCTTTATTTCGCAAGAATTATTATGTGGTTTATCGGTTGGAAGCCACTAAAATCACCTATTTGTATTTGTATCATTCGAGTCGGCATCCGGATAATGTTTTGATAGAATGAGAGTAGAAATTTATCCATTCAAAACGAATGAACTTTTTTAGTATTAATAATGTTCATGTATATGAGTATTTAGGTACAGATATTTTATATCGAAATTTAATTCTTATTTCTGTAAAAAGAGGTAAGACACCGCAGGTTCAAGTTAACTTATTT
>CAYUNA010000547.1:0-3752 GCA_964445895.1 uncultured Saprospiraceae bacterium
AAAAACTTAAGTAAGTGCTTAGACACATTTGCCTGTGTCATCGCATAGGACAGGACAGGTATCAAAAGTTTTTCTGACCGAACGCACCCCGAACTATTCTTTTTTAGACGGAGCAAAAACCATACTTTTTCAAGAAAAAGTATGGTTTTTGCTCCGTCTTTAGAATTTGATTTTTCTCTTAATGAGAAAAATTACCTTATGATACAGCCCCTGGCCTATAACACAACTTAAATACTATACATTCCTTCCCAAAACCAATTTTACCCAGAAAAACGGATTCACTATCTGTTTTCGTAGTTCCAAATCATTATACATTCTGGACATAATATCGAAGAAACGAGGATTTCGGTGTACCCAATTTGCCAACGGATTGATGACCCAAGGGTAGCGCATCAGGCGTTGAATTTGGTAGCTTAGTTTCATCTCCGTCCCCAATACTCGATGGATTCGTTTGTCATAGGCTTTCATGAATTTTGCTGAAAAATCATTTTGCGCCAAGCACTCCACCGCCTGTTCTGCTGCTATCCATCCGCTATAAAAACCGTTGCCAATTCCTTCGCCTGTCAGTGGGTCAATGAGGTGTCCGGCGTCACCTGTTAGCATATAATTATCGCCCGACAATTGTTGTTTTTTAGATCCTAATGGCAATCCGTAACCGACGATTTTGTCCTGCAATTTAGCATTTTTAAAACGAGGTGCAATGTCAGGATGTTTTTCAATGACTTCCAACATCACTTTTTTCAAATTCACTCGCCGTTTACTAATAAAATCCGTTCTCATACCGATGCCCACATTCGCTTGTCCGTTAGGTAGGGGAAAAATCCAAAAATAGCCAGGAATGATTTCATCTAAAAACTGTAATTCAATAAAATTGTCCTCATGAAAACCAGTCACGCCAGTATAATATGCCCGCAAAGCTCCTGCATGGTGAGCGTTATCTTTTTCTAGTCCAGCATAATGTCGCGCAAATTTGGAATGTGCCCCATCCGCAATCACGAGCAATTTACATTCTACCTGAAACTCCTTCTTCTTATCGGAAACAATAAAACCACCGTCTATTTTTTCATGAAATTCGATGGCCGTATTGTCATAAAAATCAATATCCTCTCGACGCTTGACTTCATCAATCAAAAAATTATCAAAATCAATCCGTTTAGCCACATAGCCTGGAGAAGTTTCTTGTGTTTTATCATAATTGGATTTGAATGGAATATCCAAAGCCGTCCGGTTAGGCGCAATAAATCGAATGCCCCACACATCTGTCAACATCTCCGTTCGCTTTTCAAAACGCGCCAACATCTGCGGGTCTAATCGCTTGAGTAGCAACGGAACTTTACCACTCAAGGCATCACCACAAACTTTGTCCCGAGGAAAAACTGCTTTATCAATCAACACCGTCGGTACTCCTCGATAACTCAAATGCAATGCTGTCGATGCACCCGCCGGTCCTGCCCCCAATATACAAACATCCGTTTTTATCATACTTTGTTGTTTTTAGGCTGCAAAAGTAAGAAAAGGATTGAGATAATGCACACCAAATAGAGATTAGTAATGGGTGATTGGTGGTAAGTTGTTGGTACTACTCCCCTCTTGTCATTAATCATTTACCCTTAAAAAACCCCGTCACATTTTTCATATTTCTCAACATCAACTTTTTTCTTTTGCCATTACATTTGAATCATAGGATAGCGAAAGAAACCCAATTATCTGTTTTTCTTTTAAAAATTCCGAAATACTGCTCAAACCCTCCCACTCTTACACTTTATACTCCCCTTCCTCCCATAATTAGTTCCATCAAATAAATAACAAAAAGTTAGTTCTTAATTTTTAGAATTATCAGCAAACAACAACACTTATGCAGTTTAAATCTTTACAAACCGTATTTTTCGTAGCTTTTTCCATTATTTTTCAAATTAATTTAATTGGCAATACCTCTATTTTTTGTCACACTTTCGATTCGGAAGGACCTTGTGATGAAATTTATTTTCCTGGTCAAATTGGTTCTGACCATACAGTATGTCTTCAAGACAATATGCCAACGTCCATCCTTAGCTTAGCTGATGCTAATAATGGAAACGGCGAATACGAGTACATGTGGATAAAAACAACCGTTGACCCAACCAATCCTTCAGTAGTTTGGTTGTCTATTCCTGGTGCGACGAGTGCTTCTTACAATGCTCCAGCATTGTTACAGACGACTTGGTTTCGTCGTTGCTCACGACCTGCAGGCTGCTTGGCTTATAATGGAGAATCCAATGAAGTAAAAATTACTGTTGAGTCTTGCATTGACCCTTGTGAAGAATTTAAAATCAACGTTTTTAATAAAGTAACGCCTACTTGCCATGATGCTGCAGATGGCAATATTCAATTGGCAATCGAAGGTGGTGAAGCTCCTTTTTCTATCAATTGGAATGGTAACGATGCGAATGGATTAATGGCAGAAAATTTAGCTGGCGGTACGTTTTCTGTTGAAATCACCGATGCAAATGGTTGCTATGCCAGCGAAATTATTCAATTGACTGCGCCAGAAGCCTTAAAAGTGAATTCTTACAAAAATGATGTTACTTGTTTTGCTGCCAACGATGGTTGGATTACCTTATCTGTAGATGGCGGAACGGCTCCTTACACTTATGAATATAATGGCGTTGTGACGACCGAAAATGAATTGAGAGACTTGGCGGGCGGCGTCTATGAAATTTTAGTAACAGACCAAAAGGGTTGCCAAAATACAACTGCCATTCAGATTTTTGAACCAGCAAAAATTGAGCTAACAGCAATCTCTACACCTGAATCTTGCTTGCAAAATGACGCAAGCGTGCAAGTAGCCATGGAAGGCGGTTTGGCTCCATTCAATTTTACTTGGGACAATGATGAAACCACTCAAAACCTTAATAACTTAACCACTGGAGATTATTTCCTAATCGTTCAAGACCGCAACGATTGCACCGCACATTTAGAAGTGACTGTTGATAACAATTGTGCGCCAGTAACCATTGATTTTGAAGAAGTCATGCTTAATAAAATGGGTGAAAATTCTATAAAAATTGACTGGATGGCTTATAACGAAACACCAGACGGCGTATTTTTAGTGGAGCGTTCTGTAGATGGTGTAAACTTTGAAATCATTGGAGAACCAGTCTCTGGAAACGAATTTTCGACAAATGGAAATGGATATTACTTGATGGATGATGCTCCGAAAAATGGCTTAAATTATTATCAAATTCGTCATTACGATAATGAAGGAAATGTATGTGTTTCTGCTATCAATTCTTTATTCTTTGAAACAGAAAATACACCTGAAATGTCTATTTACCCTAACCCGGTTGCCAATGAGGTTCATTTTGATTTTTTACAACCAACTGAAAACCAAATTACGATTCAATTGACCAATGCACTCGGAAATACATTGATTACTAAAGTTGTGGAAAAAGGATTTCGATTTAGCGCTATTGACCTTTCAGAGTTACCTGCGGGTACTTATTTTACACAGATTTCAAATAAAAACACTCATTTTACAAAGACCATTATTAAAGAGTAAAATGCGATTGTTTATGCTAAAATTTCATAGTTAATAGTGTTTTCAAAAAGCTCGAAAGTCTTAGGATTTTCGAGCTTTTTTGTTTTTAGAAAAGGGTTTTAAGGTGCAGACGCCCGCACCACGGATTTTTTTTCAGCGGCAGTCATTTTTTATCTCTTGTCGGGTCAGGTTATAATCATTATTAAAAAAATTCCTTTCTTCGCTCTTAGGAACG
>CAYUNA010000548.1:0-1153 GCA_964445895.1 uncultured Saprospiraceae bacterium
TATGACTGTCAACTATTTTTGAATTGTAGCACTACCCATTTGACATAGCTATTTTCCTTTTCAACAAAGATAAAGTTTTTTCTTAGATTTAAATAATACCGTGTAAAGTAAGTTTCTTTATATTTTGAGAAGCTCGAAATTAAAAAAAGAAAAACCACTCCATTTGGTATATTTTTTGCAACCCTTTTTTATTAATTTCCCTCCAAAAATAAATTAAACGCGCCCCCGTTCACCGTCAACCGTCCCCTACATTCCTCCCAAGCGAGTTGTCACAAAAAACAGCACCAATGTTAATCAGAGTAATTTTCGTGATAGGTATTTTCCTATTGGGGTTTTCTTGTAAAAAAAGGGAAGCGAATGTTGTTGTAGAGTTTTGTCCTGAATTTTTTGAACCTGAAGACCAGATTCTAATTGGACAAGCAGTTGATTTACATATCAAAAATGATGTAGCGAATTTTCCGATTTTATCCGAAACAGACTACCCCGACGCCTACAAATATGTTGAACAATTATTTCGTTCAATGGTCAATACCCAACCAATTGGCGCCAACGTCGTCACCTATAACTGGCATTTGAATATCGTACAGGATGATTCCATCCGTACTGCTTTTTTTGTACCAGGCGGTGAATTTTACATCTATACTGGTCTACTCAAGTTTTTGGATGCGGAGCATCAATTGTTAAGCATTATTGCACACGAACTATATTATGCCAACTCACAATTAATTCCAGCAACTATCAAAGACCAAGAAATTGTGGACTGTTTTGACTTAGGAGATTTGACGCTAAATAGAGAAGTTCCTTCTGCTGTAGATATTGCCGCAGCATTGCCAATGCTTAGGTTTTCAGAAAACGCAGTCATGGAAGCAGATTCTTTTGCCATTAATGTCTTGTGTCCATTTTTATATGAACCCTTGGGCATCAGAGAAGTTATTTTGATGGGTGCGGAATCTACTGAAACTTTCCACTGGCTAGAATATCGTTTTGCAAATAAAGAAATACGTATTCAAGAAGCAGGCAGATTGGCCGAAGATTGTGATTTGGGTGGCGTGAGAAATGAAGAGATGTACTTAAAATTTAAAACAGAACAGTTACCTTAAGCAAGAACAATTAGCAATGTGCAATGTGCAATTTTTCTGTACGGAATCATTGC
>CAYUNA010000548.1:1253-3741 GCA_964445895.1 uncultured Saprospiraceae bacterium
ATTGTCTAAAGGCTTTGAATTATTGAAGGATTTGTGCGCCAATCAACTCATCAGGAATGCCAAATGCTTCAACCAATGCTCCCGCTTCCCATCGCAATTCGGCGCATAATGCATCTACTTCCCGACGGATAGCCTTCGTTTTTACACCTTCCAGATAATTAGCTTCTAAATACCATCCTTTGTGTTTTTCGATAGTCGAAAGCGCATATAAGCTGCACATTTTTTTCAATACTTTTTTCAGGTTGTCATCTTCTACTTCCGATATTTTTTCTACAAATTTCTGTAAAATAAGGTCTTCTACAAATGCTTCTGCTAACGCCAGCATATGCGTTTGACATTTTAAAACAGCATCGTAGGACGACATCCCATTTTTTATATTTCCACGCAAGCGTTGAGATAAAGAGTAGAGTAAGTTTTCACGTCGAAAATGGAAAGCCTTTAATGCAAAATCTGCACTCAATAAATGCTCTTTTTCGGTACGGCGTTTGGTTATCACATTTTGCTCTGCCACCACATGCCATGCCCGATGCCCGACAAAACGCAACATTCCGAGCGTTCCTTCTTCGTGAAACTGTTGCTTAAATTCTGTCAATAATCCTTTGGCAACCAACTGCATCAATACCGTATTGTCCCCTTCAAAAGTCGTAAAAATATCTGAACCAGCTTTTAAATGTGCAAACCGATTTTCTGTCAAATATCCTTTTCCGCCACAGGCTTCGCGGCATTCTTGTAGTGTTTCGGTGGTAAACCAAGTCGCATAAGATTTCAAACCAGCCGCCAAAGTTTCGATTTCCCGAATGTCTTCCTCTGTGCGATTGACAAAGCGTTTGGCGACATAAGTCAACCCAAAATCCAATGCGTAAGCTTTCGCCAAAAGCGGCATCAAACGGCGTTGGTGGCTTGGGTAATCCAATAGCAAAGTCTCGGGTGATTTGAAGTCAGGACCAAATTGTCGGCGTTTTAGTGCATATTTAATCGCAATCGTCAAGCCATTTTTTGCAGCACTCAAGCCCGCGCGTGGTACACTTACGCGTCCGCCGACTAAGGTACCAAGCATGGTAAAAAATCGACGAGATGGATTTTCAATTGGACTGCTGTACTCTCCTTTGTCATTGACATTACCAAAGCGATTGAGCAGATTTTCGCGGGGAACGCGAACATTATCATACCAAATCCGTCCGTTGTCGACTCCATTTAACCCCAATTTATACCCACAGTCTTCCACTTCAATACCAGGCATTCTTCGACCATTTTTATCTTTCAATGGTACTAAAATAGCATGGACACCGTGATTTTCACCATTCACAATTAACTGCACGAATGTCGATGCCATTTCGCCATGTAGCGCATTTCCGATGTACTCTTTTCCTGCACCTCGATGCGGTGTATTGACAATAAATTCGTCGGTTTTAGCGTCATATTCTGCCGTCGTTTCCAGACTTCGTACATTTGAACCATGCCCTGTTTCTGTCATCGCAAAACAACCTAGTAGCTCACAAGTTCCGATGTCTTTCAAATATTTTTCATGGTGCTTGTCCGTTCCCAAAGCATGAACGCTACCGCCAAATAGACCAAACTGTACCCCAAATTTTATAGCCAAACTCAAGTCATGATGACCCAAGGTTTCAAATACTGCCACATACGCGCCCATGTCATCTGCACCTCCATGCGCCTTTGGATAAGGTAGTGCGCCGTAGCCATGATTCGCCAAGATTTTTGTCCACTCTAACACCTTTTCTCGATAATCTTCCTTGACAGGCATATCCTGATATTTGAAAACAGGATCACGCAACAACTGCCGCAACCGATGCCGTGTTTCATCATAATCATCGTCCAACAAATCAGTCATCGCCGCTACTTCAAAACTCGAAGCAACAATCTCCTCCGCTTTTTGGTCATTGAAAAGGCTGTGATAGGTGTCCAAATGCACAAATCCTAACGCTTGTTCTAATTCTTGTAGAGCTGCCCGTGTTTCTTTGGAAACCCAACGGTCTTCTTCAGCTGTTGCACCTTTGACTGCCATCACCAAGCCAAATTCAACGAGCGACTGCTTCTTGTCTTTGGGCATTTTAAGTGACGCATTATGCAAAATGATTTTCCACTGTTGAAATAATTCACGGGAAGGAGGATTGCGTGGATTACACCATTTTTTGAGTGTAAACTTATCTTTTTCGGTCAAAAATTGGAGGTTTGCCATTTTATCTTCCAATAATTTCACTTCAGTAGGTGACAATACCCGGTCAGCCCAAGCGACGTAAAACATTGGTAATAAACTAAGCACTCCAGGCGTATATATTTGCGTAATTGATGGATTTTTAGTCATTATGGTAGTAGTTTATTTTTTGGAAACATGTCCTCAATAAGAGAAAATTAGAAGTTTTCTTAAATAAGAACCAATATGACGGAAGGAAGTTTTGAAAAAGAGCGTTCTTTAGACTTTATGAATGAGATTTTCGAGCTAAAAGAACAATGCGCGTTGCCTGCGGCA
>CAYUNA010000549.1:0-3709 GCA_964445895.1 uncultured Saprospiraceae bacterium
GTAATGCTGTACTTTAGCCGTTATCTGGCCGTGAGCACCCCTGATTATTTTTTTTGAGATGGAGCAAGATTAGATTTTTATTAAAAAATCTAATCTTGCTCCATCCATAACTAGAAAAAGCGTGGTGCGGACGGACAGAGAAGCGCTATTGAACAGCAAATATTAATTTTCAATTTGCGGGGCTACAGGCGACTCATGTATAAGCGCTTCTATCAACCATCTACCGAAAAAAACTTACCCCACTACAATATTCACCATTCGCTTCGGCACCACAATTACTTTTCGTATCGTTTTCCCTTCCGTCCATTTCTGGATTTCGGGCAACGCCAATGCTGCTGCTTCAATATCTTCCTTACTTGCATCTATCGAGAAGTTTGCCATTGCCCGTTTTTTACCATTGATAGAAATCGGGTAATCAATCGCGTCTTCTTTCAAAAATGCTTCGTTGGAGACTGGATAATCGGCAGTATGAACAGAGGTTTCATTACCCATTTTTTGCCACAATTCTTCACAGATATGCGGTGCAAATGGAGCCATCAAAACCACCAAATCTTTTAAAATCGCTTGATTGTTGCATTTGATACTGCGCAAATCTTTCACACAAACCATAAAACCACTGATGCAAGTATTGAAAGAAAAACGCTCAATATCAGCCGTGATTTTTTTGATGCAAGTATGCAAGATTTTCAAGGCTTCTTTGGATGGCGCTTCATCTTTTACCAAATAATCGCCATTGTGATTGTAAAACATACTCCAAAAACGACCTAAAAACTTGGAAACACCGTCGATGCCTTTCGTATTCCACGGCTTCGATTGCTCAATTGGACCCAAAAACATTTCATACATGCGGAAACAATCTGCGCCGTATTGGTCAACAACATCATCGGGATTAACGACGTTGAATTTAGATTTTGACATTTTTCCAACTTCCGAATGCGTGACCAATTGACTGTCTTTTTCTCCATTTTTAGAAGAAAACTGTCCTTTTTGGTAAATGCCATTTCCACAAGAAAAAATCGCATCTTTATATTCTGGACGCCAATCCAAAAATTTCTTGATGCTGTCCATATTCAAATAAGAACCGTCAAGACCGTAGTCCTGTACAAAATCAACGTGGATTGGAATTTTGGTTACATTTTTATAAATGCCTTTTTCGACCATATTGGCACAAACAAACTTCGCAATTCCATCCTCTTTGTCTTTTACCATGTACAAACTCTCGACAACTCCTTGAATCATTCCTTGATTGATGAGCTTTTTAAATGGCTCATTAGTTGGCACTAATCCCTTGTCAAACAAGAACTTATGCCAAAATCGAGCGTAAAGCAAGTGACCCACCGCGTGTTCTGTACCACCGATATACAAATCGACATCCTGCCAATAATTTAACGCCGCCTGACCTGCAAATGCTTCATCATTATCAACATCCATATAGCGTAAAAAGTACCAGGAAGACCCTGCAAAACCAGGCATTGTATCGGTTTCTCGTGTCCAGCCTTCCTGAAAATTAACCCAGGATTCGTTGCGAGCCAATGGAGATTTTGCCCCGGAAGCAGGTTTGAAATCATCCAATTCGGGCAACTCTAATGGCAAATCTTCTACTTTCATTGCGTGCGCAATCCCGTCGGCATCGTATTGAATTGGAAATGGCTCGCCCCAGTATCGCTGACGGCTATAAATAGCATCCCGCAAGCGGAAATTCACTTTCGCTTTACCGATTCCTTTTTCTTCAATTCGTTTGTTAACCTCCTGAATAGCATCCAACACTTCCATGCCGTTCAAAAATTCAGAGTTAATCATCGTTCCGACTTTATCTTCAATTGTCGCGCCTTCGTGCTTTGATTTGTCAATGACAGAAATTACTTTGCAACCAAATTTTTCTGCAAAACGCTGGTCGCGTTCATCATCCGCCGGCACAGCCATAATTGCCCCCGTTCCATAATCTTTGAGTACATATTCACCGATGAAAACAGGAATTTTGTCTCCATTAAACGGATTCAATGCATACGCTCCCGTAAATGCACCAGTGACATCTTTCGTCTCCGATTGGCGGTCACGCTCAGAGCGAGTATTCACATAATCCAAATAATCCTGAACGGTCTTTTTTTGTTCGTCAGTGGTGATTTCAGCGACCAAATCATGCTCTGGCGCAAGTACCATAAATGTCGCTCCAAAAATCGTATCGGGGCGAGTCGTGTAAATTTCAATTTGCCCGTCATGTCCATCCAAATCAAAAAATAACTGCGCACCCGTTGAGCGACCAATCCAGTTGGCTTGCATTTTTTTCATGGACTCTGACCACTCCAAATTATCCAATGAAGAGAGCAATCGGTCGGCATAAGCTGTAATTCGTAGCGACCATTGCAACATTGGACGCCGTTCTACAGGGTAACCACCACGTTCAGAAACGCCATCTTTCACTTCATCATTCGCAAGGACAGTTCCTAAATCTTCACACCAATTAACGAAGGTCTCGGTGCGATAAGCCAAGCGATAATTCATCAAAGCTTCGGCTTTCATTTTTTTATTAAAACTTGACCAATCTTTAGCTGTAAAGTTTAAATCTTCCGAACAAGCGGCGTTTAAGTCTTCCGTTCCGTGTGCGGCAAAATGTGCTTCCAATTCTGCAATTGGTCGAGCTTTATTTTGCGCGGTATCGTACCAATGTTCAAATAATTGTAGGAAAATCCACTGCGTCCACTTGTAATATTTCGGATTAGATGTTTGCACTTCTCGACTCCAATCATAAGAAAAACCAAGGTTATCCAATTGATTTCGGTAACGTTCAATGTTTTCCGCCGTAGATTTGGCAGGATGCACCCCCGTCTGAATCGCGTATTGCTCGGCAGGCAAGCCAAAGGCGTCATAGCCCATCGGATGCAGCACATTGAAGCCTTTCAAACGCTTGAAACGCGAGTAAATATCAGAAGCGATATAGCCGAGTGGATGCCCGACGTGCAAACCCGAACCAGAAGGGTAGGGGAACATGTCTAGCACATAATATTTAGGTTTATTGCTGTCGTTGCTGACTTTATAGGTTTGGTTTTCGTCCCAAAACTGTCTCCATTTTTTCTCAATCGTTCGCGGAGTATATTCCATAATTTGAATTGTATATTTGGACGTTTAGATATTTGGATATTTATAAAATTAGCAGGAATTCCAAGAATTTTCTACTTGCTAAGTTTCCAAAACTTATTATACCTATTATAAATGGGGAAATCATAGTCACAGCGTGACGGCTCTCTTGAAAATTAGAGCGTTTAAGAGTGCCGCCGCGCTGCGGCTTTGATAGACTTCACCATTATTTCTACCAAGAGAGCCGCTACCCTGTAGCTTTTTAGCAAAAATTAGCAAATAACCAATCTATATAGGTACAGTAGGTTTTCAAAACTTAACAAGTCTTTGCTTTAAAAATTTAAAATAGCTTACTTTATCAAGTATAAAAGTACGCCATTTTAAATTATAAATATCCCAATATCTAAATATCTATGTTGTATTGCAAAAATGTATGTTTTCAAAACAAAACGCGAAGAAACGCCATTTTTTTGAAAGTAGAAAACGAAAAGAGGATAAAGAAGGTTCCTAAAGTAAAGAAAATTAGGAATACCTAATCATTTAAGTGACTCGGACATAATTATTCTATGAATTTTAGACAAGATTTTTTCTTTCTCCACTTCGGTCGAAATGACAGTTTAGTTTTTCTTTAAAA
>CAYUNA010000550.1:0-3707 GCA_964445895.1 uncultured Saprospiraceae bacterium
ACTTGAATTGAGATAAATCCTCTTATCTTCTTCATAAATAGAGTCCGAATAATATGGTCCAAAAACTTCTCCGTCCGCACCCTCAGAATATTTAAGAAATCTTCGTACACAGCGCTTGATGGAGTTGAATTTTTATGATAAAAAAGCAGTGCAAGAATTGTATGCATTAATTGAATCTGAAACAGTTTTAACGGAGAAACGGTGGTTGTTAAGTCAATTATAGCGTTATTTGCATACAGAGAAAGGTTTTCCACAATAGTTATCAACACGTTGTGGAAAACGATGTTTAAAACTATTGTTGCCCGCTACTTCAGTAGCGTGGTCACTTTACCACGCTACTAAAGTAGTGGGCAACGAAACGGTAAAAATCTACTTACAATTATGAAAATACTAATGGTCTGCCTCGGCAATATCTGTCGCTCGCCCCTCGCGGAAGGCATTATGAAAGCAAAAATTAAAGACGCCGGGTTGGATTGGCAGGTTGATTCTGCGGGTACGGGCAGCTGGCATATCGGCAAACTTCCTGACTCACGTAGCATCGACGTTGCCGCCAAACACGGACTTGATTTGACTGACCAACGAGCACAACAATTCAAGGCGCGACATTTAGAAGAATTCGATTTAATTTTTGCCATGGATAGTTCCAATTATCAAAATATTCTAAAATTGGCAACCAATTCTAAGCAAAAAGATAAAGTACAGTTGATGATGAATATGGCGGACGAAGGTAGAAATCAAAGCGTGCCTGACCCTTATTGGGATGATGATGGATTTGAGCAAGTATATCAGATGCTGGATAGAGCCTGTGCAGGCGTTTTGGAAAAATATAGGTATTAGACTTGATGAATGAGATTTGAGCGGCTACAAACTCACTCAACCTCATTCATCAAGTCTATTAGGTGTTGGATGCAGGTACTTGGCGCATCCAACACCTAATAGACAATATCTACACTTTTATATTTTAATGGTCTTCCGTTTCTTTTTCTTCGGTGCTGCATCTTCTCGTGGCATCATTTTCGGAATCATTTCTTCTGGAAACATCCGCTCAAAATCTGGCTGCATATCCCAAAAATCATTAAAAAACGGATTTTGTGGCATCGCTCGCTGCTTTGATGTTTGCGTAATGCCATCAGGATTAGGGACGACCAAGACCTCCATCGGCGCAGTTTCTAACACTGCCCCACTCGTCTCTACACTCGCAGGTTGAATGTAAAAATTACCAATATCCTTCGGTTCTAAATAATAAGTATAGGAAATTGACTGAGACATTGCCCCATTCATAAAACTCATACTCGATGAAGTATTCGGTCCACCAACCACGTTGAAATTCTCAAAATCGGGTGCAACAAAATTATCAACACTACCATTTTCCAATGTGTATTTTACTTCAAAATAATTGCCCAATAAGATAGAGTCCATACTGATTTCTACCATGAATTTGGGGGCACTTTCTTGCGCTTGCATATCAAAACTCAATAAAGCAAGCATTCCAAAAAACATTAATTTTTTCATAGCAAATTGATTTTTTTGATAAAAAAATTGCCAGCGTGCTAAAGTACGCGGCTACCAGTCTTTATTCGATTTCGATTTTTTCGTATTCGCTTTTCGCAACTTCTGCTGTACTTTTTGCTCCTCCTGATTCATAATTTCCAGTAACTGTCTCGCCTCTTCCTGACTCAAATCCTTTTCTTGCAATGGTTCACCAGGCTGTTGTTCCTGCTGTTGCTCCTGATTTTGTTGGTCTTGTTCTTGCTCCTGTTGCTGTTGTTGCTGGTCTTGTTGTTGTTCCTGGTTCTCTTGGTTTTGCTGGTCTTGATTCTCTTTATTTTCGTCTTTGTTCTCCTCCTGTTCTTGATTCTCCTGATTTTGCTGTTGCTGCTGCTGTTGTTGTTGCTGCATTTGCAACTGCTGCGTTGCCATCGACAAATTCTTTTTGGTATCAACATCTTTCGGATTCATCCGCAGCGCATTTTTATAAGCATCTACACTTTTTTGATAATCCTCTTGTTGGTAATAGGAGTTGCCCAAATTGTGAAATGCTCGTGATTTGGTCTCTTTATCTGTCGCTCGTGCAGCAGCTTCCTGATAATATTTCACCGCTTCCTCATAGCGTGATTGTTGATAAACGGCATTACCCAAGTTATACGTTCCTTCAGTTGAAGGTTCTTTTTCCAGCGCTTTTCGGTAGTCGATTTCTGCTTCCGAAAAATCCTGATTTTGGTAACTTTTGTCACCATCACGGTAGAGTTTGTGCGCATTTTGAGCTTGAATAGTTGTCGCTAAAAAAAGCAATGCAAAACTGATGATGATATTATGTTTCATTGTTTATTTTTAAAAATTTGTTGCAAGGGAGTTGATAGAGAATAACCTGCTTAACCCCACTGATTATTCAAACAAGTCCTTCCCTTCCAAAAACCGATTTTTTCGATAAGAAATCATAAATTCAATAATTAAAAATAGCAATGCTGCTGCCAGAAAATATTGAAAATAACTCTCGTATTCGTCGAATGCACGGGTTTCTAATTCTCGTTTTTCTAATTTATTAATCCGTTCTCGCAAAGACGAAATCACATCGCTTTCTTGTCGAATATTGAAATAACTACCATTGCCAGCATTCGCCAAGTCAGTCAACATCACCTCGTTCAGTTGCGTCCGTACCGGTTCGCCCGTTTGACTTTCTCGAAGATAATCCTGCCGTCCATTATTATTGACAGGAATAAAGTCCCCTTCGGTTGTACCGACTCCTACAGAAAAAATCATCAAACCATTTTCGTTCGCTTCTTTCGCCCGTTTTATCGTTTCTTCATCGTGATTTTCTCCATCTGTAATAACAACGAGTGCTTTATGTGCTTTGTTTTCTTCACCAAACACATTTTCTGCCAAATCAATGGCGTCGCTAATGGCCGTTCCTTGCGATGGAGCCATGTCAGGATTTGCCGTTTTTAAAAATAATTGCGCCGCTGCATAATCAGTCGTTAGTGGCGTTTGCAAGTAAGCATTTCCTGCAAAAATGATTATCCCCACACGATCACCTCGAAGTTCATCCACCAGGTTTTGCGCAAACTTTTTCGCCCGTTCCATCCGATTCGGCGGTATGTCCCGCGCCATCATACTCCGCGAAATATCCAAGGCAATAAAAACATCAACACTTTTGCGTTTCACTTTTTTCTTCCGCGAGCCCCACTGCGGATTTGCCCAACCAACAACCAAAAACGCAAGGGCTAAAATCATAAAAATGAATTTCACCTGATGCTTGTACTTCGACATTTTAGGCATCAATTGAGCAATTAAACTATTTTCTCCAAATCGTGCTAAGGCACGTTTGCGAGCCATCATTGCAATGATAAAAAGCACTACCAAAATCGGTAAAATGATGGCAGCGTACAAGTGGTCGGGTTGTTCGAATCGGAACATTTAATTTTTTTTCGGTGGACGGTCAATGATAGAACGTTGACGGTTTACCACATTTAAAAACTGTTTGACATTTAAATAATTGTTCTGTATTTCGCGGCGAAAGTTTTCAATTTATTATCGAATATTCGAGCCGCTACGAATTTTTTCAAGGGGAAAGAAATTTCATTTACAATAGATTTTATGAATGAAAAATTAATTACTACGAGGCACTTAAGTACACTGTGTAAAAAGTTTTTTAAAATTATCAGGAGAGAGAAAATTGCAAATTTTCGACCTCCAATAAAAAATAGTGC
>CAYUNA010000551.1:0-3700 GCA_964445895.1 uncultured Saprospiraceae bacterium
CAGTTTTTTACTGAACAATAATTGTAATACATTGACAGAGTTGGCTTTTGAAATGCAGATTTTGATTGTTCAAGTACTAATTTTTTAAACCGAATATTAATACTTTAACACATCAATACTAACACCAATTAGCAACTCGCAAACTCGGAATTATGAAGACGAAATTAGTACTTGCAGGTACGAACGGACAGGACGAAAAGATTTTATTGGCGATTGAGCTAAAAGCTGCCGACAATAAAGTGGATATTTACAGCTTTGCAGACAGCGTCGCAACGGAAGAATTTTCGCAAAAACTAATGAGCGATTGGCGCGACGGTAAGGAAGTTGAATTTCCTGAACACACTTTGATTGAACGCGAATTGAGCGTTTCAGAAAGCCTTTTACCAGAAGACATTAAAGTAGATAGAGGCGATTTGATTCAACGTGCACAGACGGAATGGCACTTTGTAGTGTTGTCCAATAAACTACATGCTGCCTACGAAACGGAGTTGGCAGAATTGAAAGCAACCGTCGATGGTTTGGAGTCTTACAGCAAAGACGCCTGGAATAGCTTGAAAGAATTTTGGGGTAAATTGCAAGAGCAAACTCGCGAAAAAAATCTATTTCGAGGTCATGCTGATTCGCTAAGAGATGGTACCAATGCGCTATTCACACAAATGAAAGAGATGCGCTCGAAGGCAGATGCAGAGATGAAAGAGAAATCGAAAGGCGTTTATGATTCATTTATGACAACGTTGGGTGAGATTGAAACCAAGATTGAAAATGATGCGCGTTTTCAGAGTATTTTCAATGATTTGAAAAACTTGCAGCGAAAATTTAAGGATACCAATATGGCACGTGACCACCGAAATAAGGTGTATGACCGTATTGACAAAGCCTTTAAAACGGCTAAAGCCAAACGCTTTGGTGACGATGGAGGCAGCCGAAATGCAGACAATTCTGCGATGGGGCGTTTGCAAAATCGGTACAGTGGCTTGTTGGCAGCCATTGACAGAATGTCTCGTACCATCAAACGTGACCGCGATGATTTGGAATTTCAAGCACACCGAATCGCAACTTCTGATGGACAATTAGAAGCGCAGATTCGACAGGCTAAAATCAAAATGATTGAGGAGCGTGTCGTTTCTAAAGAGGTGAAATTGGAGGATATGATGAAGACGAAGTTGGAGCTGGAAGAAAAAATGGAAAAGCAAAAAGAGCGCGATGCTCGCAATGCTGAAAAAGCAGAACGCGATAAAGCTAAAGCCGTGGCTGCAGAAGCTGCTAAGGCTAAAATCGCCGCTGAAATGGCCGCTGCCGCTGCTGCTCAAGCAGGGAATACGGAAAAATTGACCGCTGCTGCTGAAAAAATTGCTGCTGAGAAAAAACCAAAAACGCCTGTAACTCCTGAGCCAGTTGCTGCCGAAGACACTCCGAAAGGAGCAGTCGAAGAAGCATCTGAAACACTGGAACTCAAGGCAGTCACCGCAGAAGATGCGCCAAAAGGTAAGGTGGAAACACCTAAAGCTGAACCTGTGAAAAAAGAAGAATCTATGATGGCTGCTGTTAGCACTATCGTTGGTGAATCCTTAGAAGATGTAGTTGATACAGTTAAAGCAGTTGCATCTGTGATGGGCGATAAAATCGAAGACGCCGTAGAAGAATTAAAAGAAAAAGTAATGAACGATGATGAAGAGGAATAATTCTTCTTTTGAGTATATTTAAAAAATAGGCGGTCAATTTTGGCTGCCTATTTTTTTGTCCTTTTCTTAGCAAAAGTAATTTTAGACAGAGAAAACATTAGGAAAAAACACAATTTAATCTTAAATTTGTAGCAAGTACTTCTCTACAGAAAGTCAGCAAACATCCTTACCCTTATCTATCCCAGAAAAAACACTACTTACTGTATTTTAAAATGCTTGTGATTCAATTTAACATCAATTGATATTACAAACCATTAATAATTGATAATCAATACCACCCCTTGACGACTGTAATTATTTGTTCTTTCTAATATTACGTATAAAAAGTCATTTTTCGAGGAGAGGTTCGAGAAGACTTTAGCCGCCGAGCAAAACGTAAAGAAACTATCAGCATTTTTCAGAAAATCAGACACATGTTTGCTAAAAAACATCACTTTATTGCATTAATAGTTCTCAGCTTTCTTTTTTCTAATTGCTGGAAAGAAGAAACCGTAACGATTACTGACAATCAGCCGCCTATCGTCAATAACGTTCCCGCTATAAAAATTGAAAATTACGTCAACCGAATTTTCATAGACTTGCTTGGACGCGAACCTTTGGATACAGAGATGGCAGCAGAAGTAGCCACTTTGCGGCAAGCTGATTTGTCTATTGAAGCTCGTGAAGCCTTGATTGTCAAACTCCAAGTTGACACTAACTTTATTGTAGGGGACACTTCCTACCAACGAGCTTATTATCAACATTTATACGATTTGGCAAAAATTCGAACCTTAGAAGGTGTCTCGGAATCTCAAATTGGCGAGTTTTTGAGCACAGCCCAGGAACTTGAAGACAGTATTCGTTTGATAAAAATTTATCAATCACGGGCGGATATGCAAACGGGTGAGATTACCATTGAAGAAATGTTTGGACGCATGATTTATAATAAAGTCTACGATGAAATTAATATGAATACAACCAATTTTGTGAATGCCAGTTTTGATAATTTGCTGTGGCGATTCCCGACACAGACGGAATTTCAAGCAGGCTTTAATATGGTTGAATTTAATATTGCTGAAACCTTTTTTGGAGAAACAGGTACGAATCGACAAGACTACGTGGATATTTTTATCAATAGCCGGGAGATGTTTGAAGGGCTGATTATTTGGGTCTATCAACAGGCATTGCAGCGACGACCGACAACGGAAGAGACGTTTATTTTACTGGAAGATTTTTACACCAATCGAGATATTCGGGAGGTGCAAAAGGTGGTGATGATTACTGATGAATATGCGAATTTTTAGACGGTGCATCGTTCGTAAGTACCTCGTAGTAAAAGGTCTACGACCGATTCGTTCATTTAATTTTTTATAGAAAAAATTCAAATCCAATGAAACATTTTATCTATATTTTTCTAATTATAGCACTCTTTTCCTGTAAAGAAAAAAGCTACGTGCACGAAATCAACACAATTGACGTTGCACAAAATAACGCCGATAAAAACAAGGAAAAAACGCCCGAAATTTTCATCAATATTGCCTACGCTAATTTATATCAAGAAGCCTTGAGTACGAATAGATTGGTAGACGCAACTGAAACGGTACAATCTATCGGCGATAAGCAGGTGGCATACGAAACTTTGATTGCTAAAATGATGACTGACCCAGACGTGATTCTCCCTTCGAATGCTGAAATGCGCGATGATTTAGAGACTTTTGTAGAAGATACTTACAAGCGTTTTTTCGTGCGTATTCCAACAGAAGCAGAAAAAACCTGGTGGATTAATTATTTGGAGAGTCATCCTAACCTGACGGCAGAACACGTTTTTTTTGCGATGGCAACTTCCAATGAGTATAACTTTTATTAATAACTTGGAACTGTATCACAAGGCAATTTTTCTAGTTAAGAGAAAAATTAAATTATAAAGACGGAGCAAAAAGAATATTTCGGGGTGCGTTCGGCCAATAAACCTTTTGATATAACCACTAAGTACATGACACTATTTATGTGGATAATTTTGACAGAGAGATTTTTTCTTT
>CAYUNA010000552.1:0-3699 GCA_964445895.1 uncultured Saprospiraceae bacterium
AAAATCCCTTTGATAAAATTTAAAGAAACTTTTGTTACACAGTATTTAGTGATTGACTACTTGTTATTAATGTTACACGTTAGCGACATTATCAATGAACTTAGATACGGAGCATCACAAAATGTACAAAGTGCGTAACATCAGTTATTAGTTGTCTCGCCCATCCTGATTAATCGGCGCGAGTGTATCTTTTACCAAAATGGCAGCAGGTTCATTACTTGCTTCTGTCGGAATTTCAGCAGGTGTTGGGTCGTCCATAAAATCTGATTCGCCGAAAGCATCTTCATAAAATTCATCTTCTGGCTCCGTTTCTTCCTCTTCTTCTTCGTTTGGACTGGCGTATTCTCCACAATCAAGTTCAATATTGACATATCGTGGGCGCGGAAAAGTTGCGGTGATATCGTAATCCACTTTATCACTGGCTTCCAGTTTTTTCATAAACTTTGTGAAATAAGGTCTTGCCAATCGTGCACCTGATCCGTGACTAATATCCAAAAATCGAATCCACTTATCTTCACCACCGACCCAAGTTCCGACGACTAAGTTTGGCGTAATCCCCATAAACCAACCATCTTTAAAATCATTGGTTGTCCCTGTCTTTCCACCAACTTCACTTTTCAAACTGACATTTTGAGCCACATATTTAAGCATTTCGACCATAACAAAATTAGGTTCTGGTTCGAGTGCTTGCAATTCGTCCTGATTGGGAGAAAAAATGAGGCGACCATTTTTATCTTCAATTCGAGTGACAAAAATTGGTTCGATATATTTTCCACCATTGGCAAAAGCGGTATATGCTCCTGCCATTTCAATGACTTGCAAATCACAAGAACCCAGACAAATTGATGGTACTTCCGGCACTCGTTTTTGACCATTTGGATATTGTTTATCGGCATCAATTCCCATTTTTTTAACCAAATCCCGAACAGGACGCGTGCTATGCAGTTGTTTCATCAGGAAAACAGAAGTGGTATTGACCGATTTTCGCAAAGCCGTTTTCAAGGTCATGATTTCTGCGGTAAACTTACCACTAGAATTATCTGGAGTCCATTCTTTTTTCAAGTAAAACTCGCCATCGCCTGGCATAATCGTCTGTGGCAAATCTTGCACTTCATAACACGGCGACATCCCCATCTGCCCAATCGCTGTCGCATACACAAACGGTTTGAATGTCGAACCTACCTGCCGATTTGAGGTAACGTGGTCATAAGCGAAGTATTTATTATTAATACCTCCAACCCAGGTTTTGACGTATCCTGTCCGCGGGTCAACAGACATGGAGCCAATTTGCAGAAAATTATGGTGGTATTTTAGAGAATCCAATGGCGACATTGTTGTGTCTGTCTCCATTTTTTTATTATAGGCAAATACCCGCATTTTGACAGGCTTATCAAATTCTTTTGTAACCGCAGACTGCAATTTTTTCCAATCTTTTTTAACCGCTTTCCACTCGTCTGATTTCATGGCTTTACGATATGCTGCAGCCATCTTTTTAGTAATAATCCCTCTCGAAATCAAACTTGTCAATGACCCTTTTTTGCTTTCTTCACTCAACATTCTGTCAATGTCAATGTCGCGCATTTTCAAATTGTCAAACTTATCGGTTAAGGCTTTCAAATTCTTCATATCCAAATACTTCCCCCTTAACTTAGAGTAGCGATCAGAATGTCGAATCAACCACTCCAACTTTCGGGCACGTGCTTCCATTTCTTGGTCGGTCGTCTCTTCATCCTTGTAAGTCCAGGGATTTTTGCTACGACTTGTCCAATACTTATTGAATTTTGGTTGCAATTTACTCATGTGTTCAAACATGGCTTCTTCGGCCAATTTCTGCATTTCCGGATCAATTGTGGTAAAAACTTTCAATCCATCCCGATAAACATCATAGCTTGTACCATCTGGTTTTTTTTCCGCTTCGTCACTGTTTAAAACATCTTTCAAATACTCGCGCAAATGCATTCTAAAATATTGCGCCAAGCCCGAGGTATGTGTTTTCCTTTTAAAATCAAGTCCTAACGGCAACTGCCGTAAAGAATCATATTCTGTTTGTGTCAAAACACCATTTCTGACCATCTGACTCATCACGACTTCACGGCGTAATTTTACTCTATCTTCATATCGTTTTGGGTTAAAATACGACGGATTTTTCAGCATCCCTACCAACATTGCAGCTTCTTCGATATTCAAAGAATCCTGTGATTTTCCAAAATACGTTTCCGACGCTGCGATAATACCATGACTGTCATACAAGAAATCAAACTTGTTTAGATACATCACCATAATCTCCTGCTTGGTATATTTTCGTTCCAAACGGACAGCAATGATCCACTCTTTTAATTTTTGAAAAACAGCTTGTGTAAAACTTTTAGAACGTGTTCCTGTAAATAGCAAACGAGCCAACTGTTGCGTAATTGTACTCGCACCACCAGCACTCTTATCTCCTAAAATAAGGGTTTTTACTCCTGACCGACCCAGTGCATAAAAATCTATTCCTGAATGTTCATAAAATCGTTCGTCCTCGGTTGCAACGAGTGCTTTTGCCACATGCGGATTCAGCTCGCCAAAAGTAACAGGCACGCGATTTTCTGTAAAATATCGCCCTATGACGTCGCCATTAGCGGCAAAGACTTCAGACGCCCATTCATTTTTTGGATTTTCTAATTCTTTTGTGTCAGGCAAGTCGGTAAACGTCAGCCCAAAGAAAAGGAGTAGGACACTCAACACAGCCACGCCCAATAAAATCCATAAAGTCTTGATTACCTTTTTATGCATTGGCACACGTTCTTTCCTAATCTCAGCGGGTGTTGGTTCATGATTGAATTCGGACATAGAAAGTAAGTTTTTATCTCAAGTATGTTTGTTCGCCACCATGCTTCAGAGTTCCTTAAGCTGATGGGCTTGCAAGTTTTTTTTCAAAAGGATTGTAAAGATAAAACACTTGCGGGAAATTATTTCAACTTGGACAAATTTGTTTTAGTAAAAGCCCAAAAGACAGACTTTTTTACAGTTTTTTCATTAAAAGACTATTATTCGTAAGTTTTAAATGAGTATTCGTTCATCAATGAGGTACGCACGCTTTATTAACAAATAGTGTAAAAGTTGTATTTTTATACAATTTTAAACTTTTTTGTTGATTATTTACGTAAATTGCGCCTTGACTGAAGAAGGGTATGTATCAGGTATTCCGCCTAAAGGCATAACGAAAACTTAGTTTACACTGTACTTAAATCATATTTTGGAAACAAAGAAAAAAAAATATATCAGCTACGACGCTGCCTTAGATAGGATGCAAAAATATTGCGCTTATCAAGACCGCTGCCACAAGGAGGTGCGGTCAAAGCTATTTGAAATCGGAATGTATGGCGATGATTTAGAAAATATTATCGTGGAATTGATTGAGGAAAAGTTTTTAGATGAGCAGCGATTTGCGATGGCTTATGCGCGCGGAAAGTTTCGGTATAAAAAATGGGGACGTATTCGGATTAAACGAGAATTGAAGATGCGACAGATTTCTGCATATTGCCTCAAAAAAGCGATGGAAGAGATTACGGATGAGGACTATATGGAGACGTTAGAAACCCTTTTGGAAAAGAAAAATCGGGTATTGAGAGAAAATAATATCTGGAAGCGAAGAAAAAAGCTTGCGGATTATGTAATTTCCAAAGGTTATGAATCCTATTTAGTGTGGGAAGCAGTGAA
>CAYUNA010000553.1:0-3696 GCA_964445895.1 uncultured Saprospiraceae bacterium
TAATATATGGTTTGGTTGCCATCAATCCACCATCCGAGAATTGACTCATGCCATAAACATTGGGCACCATCACCCAATCATAAGCGTCAATAAACAGCTCCATAAACCATTGATAAACGTCATCGGGGTCAAATTCGCAGAGCAACATGAAATTGCCTAAAACCATCAGCCGCTCAATGTGATGGCAATAGCCTGTTTTCAATAATTTTTTAATGGTTTTATCAATCGGTGGAATTCCCGTCGTTCCATCATAAAAAGACTTGGGAATCTTTCGTTTAAACTGCCAAAAATTAGTCGTTCGTTCATCCGTTCCACGCACTTCATACATCCCTCGAATGAACTCTCGCCAACCAATAATCTGTCGGATAAAACCCTCTGTTGAATTTAAAGGAATCTCATTTTTTTTAGAAAATGCTAAAGTTGTATCAATAATTTCTTGCGGTGTCAGCAATCCAATATTGAGCATTGGTGTAAGTACACTGTGGTTTAAAATGGAATGCTCTACAACAATCGCATCTTCGTAAGGCCCGAATTCTAAAAAGCGATGTTCCAAGAAATTATCCAGCCATTTTTTTGCCGATTTGTAATTGATAGGGTAGAGTGGCGACTCCGTTAGCGTCCCATAATGGTCGGAAAAATGCGTTTCTACGTAAGTTTTTGCTTCCTTATAGTAATCGTCGTTTGCTGGATATTGAATTGGTGGCGGTGTTTTGCCTCGGGGGTATTTTTTGCGATTTTCAGCATCAAAGCTCCATTTTCCACCCGCAGGTTCATTGCGTTCATCGACGAGAATCTGGTGCTTTTTTCGTTGTTCGATGTAAAAGCTATTGTGAAAGTATCGCTTTTTATCTTTTTTAAAAAAGGCGTTGGTATCTACGTTTTTACATAAAAATAACTGCGTTGGATGCTGTTTGATTTCAATATTTTCTTTTTTACAAATGGTCGAAATGCGCTTTTCCAACCAATTGTCTGTCGTATCTAAATATTGAATTTTGGCAACTCCTTTTTTAGCAATTTTAGAAAGAAAAACGCGTATATCTGATTGATTATCAGTAGATTCGATGTAATGCACTTCTAACCCTTTTTTCAATAAAAAATCCTTGTAAAATTGCATTGTCGCTCTGTGATAAGCGATTTTTTGCTGATGAAAAGGATATTGTTTGAAAAATAGAAACTCCTCAATAATATAAATAGGAAAGCCGTTTTCTAAAAGCGGACTTTGTGCAAATAATTGATGTGGAAAAACTAAATTAATCGTGGTCATGCCGTTTGTGCTTGTTTCGTCGGCATCGTTCGCTACAATATTTGACATCGTCCCAAACTTTTGCCCATTTTTTTCGCCAAGTAAATGGTCTCTCGCACGTAACGCAAATTTTGGTCGGTAGGTTTTGCTTTTTCATAGTTAATTTCAAATATCCAATTTTTAAGAACTAACAACCTTACCTCCGCGCAATTTCATCACCTTCTCCGTCTTCGCTGCCAATTCTAAATCGTGTGTAACCATGACTAAAGTAGTGCCTGATGATTTATTAATTTCAAAAATGAGTTCTTCGACTTTTGTGCTTGTTTCTGCATCTAAATTGCCTGTGGGTTCATCCGCAAACAAGATTTTTGGACGATTGGAAAACGCACGGGCTAATGACACACGTTGTTGTTCGCCACCAGACAACTGAGTCGGGTAATGGTCGTGCCGGGCAGCTAAGCCTACTCGGTCAAGCAACTCCATAGAGGCTTTGGCTACATTTTTTTCACCACGCAATTCTAAGGGAACCATGACATTTTCTAAGGCAGTCAAGGTTGGGATGAGTTGAAAATTTTGAAAAATAAAGCCAACATGCTGATTGCGGACAGCGGCACGTTCGTCTTCATTCAAATTATCTAAAGAGACGCCATTTAAAATAACAGAGCCTTCCGACGCTCGGTCAAGCCCTGCGCAGAGTCCCAATAAAGTAGTCTTTCCACTGCCCGAAGGACCGACAATAGAGAAGGTGTCGCCAGGGTTTAATTTAAAATTGACGGCGTCCAAAACAGTAAGTGATTTACTTCCGCTATTGTAGGTTTTTGTTAAATTTTGTACTTCAAGCATGAAAAATGTGTATTTTTTTTAAAAAAATTGATTGATTTTTGAGATTAATTACAACTTGAAAATAACAGTAAAAATGATTGTTTAGTTTAAATAGTAAGGGAGAATAACAAACTAAGTGCATTTTTATACAGGTGAAAGAAAAAAAATATTCTCTACGCTAACCTCAATAAAATCAGCCATGTTATAAGTTTTTATAAAGTGTAATTTATTGAAAATATCTTGTTTTTTAAAATTCTTCTATATTTTTTTGTGACCCACCGAAGAATATTTCGTCTGATATTTGACAGCTAATTTTATTAGAATAATAGAGAGAAACAGGGAGTTATAAAAAGAAATAGTACATTTTCTAACAAATGATTTCTACTATTTTTTAACTTTGCTCCAGATTTACCTGTCTAATAAAAGACAAATTATTAAATAATTTTTTGAAAAACAAAATTTAAAACAGAACTATGAAGTTTTTTACTACGTTAACAGGACTAGCTTTAGGCTTAATTCTTACCTCTTCTACAATGTTTGCTCAAATCAGCGACATGCCATTTAGCGATTTGCCTCCAACTGATGAATTCGGCAAGTGTTATGCAAAATGTAAATCAGCGGATGTTTACGAAACCGTAACAAAACGTGTATTAGTAAAAGAAGCTTCTACCAAATTGCGAAAAATCCCTGCGGTTTATGAAACCCGAACGGAGCGCGTAATGGTTAAAGAAGGAGCAACGACTTACAGAGTAATTCCAGCTACTTACAAGACGGAAACAGACCGAGTTGTGATTCAGTCAGAACAAAAAAAGATTCGTACTATTCCAGCTAAATACACAACGAAAACTCGTCAGGTATTGGTATCGGAAGCACGTGGTGAGTGGGTGAAAAAGAAGAAAGACCCTAGCTGTTTTTCTGAGAACCCAGAAGATTGCTACATTGCTTGTTATGAAGAGATTCCAGCTAAGTACCGAACGGAAACGTACCAAATCTTGGCTACTCCAGCACAAACAATTGAAGAAGTGATTCCTGCTAAATACCAAACGGTAACTAAGCGAGTAATCGACCAACCAGCACGAACAGAAGAGCGTCCTATCGACCCAGTTTACAAAACAATTACTTCAAAAGTATTGGTTTCTCCAGCTACAACTACTGAGGAAGTAATTCCTGCTCAGTACAAAGATGTAAAAGAGCGTAAATTGGTAAGCAAAGGAAGTTACACAGGATGGACAGAGATTCTTTGTGCAGCAAAAACATCTGATGCTACTGTAAAATCAGTACAACGTGCTTTGAAAGCAAAAGGTTACGATGTTGGACCAGTTGATGGTGTAATGGGTGTGCGAACACAAGCCATCTTGAAAAAATACCAGCAAGAATTCAACTTGCCAATCGGTAACTTGAATATTGAGACTTTAAAATCTTTAGGTGTAAACTACTAAGATTTAAATAAGATAAGAAAATATCAAGGGGGATATATTCTTATGGCAACAAATAGTTATTTTTACTATGCCAAATCATAGATTTCTATAAATCATTAAATGGTTTTTTGTGATAAAAAATTTTGCAACCGATGATTGGGTGAGGTGTAAGCTTCGTCCGGTCATCGGTTGTTTAAGTTAAGGAGGTACTTA
>CAYUNA010000554.1:0-3691 GCA_964445895.1 uncultured Saprospiraceae bacterium
AAAAAAAGTGGATAGTTTTAATGAAAACTATCCACTTTTTTATTTTTTAAAACACGACAAATTCAAAGATTGCTTTGTTGTATTTTTTTCTAAAAAAAATAATTGTCTTTTATTGGACTTCTGTTACCTCTAAACACGAGATGACTAAATATTCTCTACTATAAAAACACATTTCCTACGTTCAAATCATATCACAATCAGTAAAAACCCGTAAAATTAAAACCCGTAAACATGGGTATAGTTCGATGGAATAGTTGTTCTACATTTGCATCGTAGTTATTTTATATTTTAAAATGACTTGCAACCAGTCTCAAATCCTTTACTCCCCCCGTATTTGTTTGGTACTAATGTTGCCTTTTGGGACAACCAGTTTCGGTTGTTATAGAAGGCTGTTATCATATATAGTATAAATTAAGTTTAGTAAACAATTTTTATAACAGAAACAAACACCTGTCAAAATGAAAAAAATTTCTTTATTATCTGCATTCCTTTTTATGGGAATGGTCGCTTTCGCGCAAAACAATGAAACTACTTTAGATCAAGTTGGTGACATTAACACTTTAGATGTTACTCAAGTTGGTAGCGCAAACACATCAGTTATCCTTCAAGAAGGAAACGAAAACAGTTTAATGACTGACCAAAATGGTGCAAATAACATCTCTGACGCAAGTGCAGTAGGTAGCAACAATGCGGTTAGCATTTCTCAGGTAGGAGCTAATAATGCTTCTTCTAACATGATTCAAGCATCAAACAACGAATCTACATTGTCTCAATCTGGTGACGGTAACGTTTCTAATCAAGAATTGAATAGTGACGATAGTAGAACGCGTGTATTCCAGGAAGGTAACAACAACTTGGCAGTACAACAGCAGATTGGTGCAGGTAACAACGCTGCTACTATTGATGTAGTGGGTGACAACAACCGTACGACTCAATCTCAAGATGGTGAGAACAACGGCGCGTTCACTAACGTACAAGGTTCGGATAACGGCGTATTCGCTGACCAAATCGGTACTTCTAACAACTTCGGTGTAGCTATCGAAGGTGATCGTAACACAGTCAATGTTGGTCAAACAACTGATAACAACTTTGCAGGTGGCGACGGCGACCCACAATTGATTCAGATTGGTAATGATAACTTAATTGTTATTGACCAAAATGGTGCTGACAATGCAAGTTCAAGCCGTCAAGAAGGAAACGACAACATTAATGTTAATTCTCAAACTGGTGTAGGTAACAACCACACTGCTAGTCAATTAGGTAATGGTAACTCTGCTACTGTTACTCAACGGGATAACTAAATTCAATAAGCAATATGGCAGTACACAATGAATAGTTTTATATACAAAGATTATTCATTATCAATTCTGCTTATTGTTAATTGTATAAGAATCAGCTTTCTGGTTAAGACTCGCAAGGTTCGAAGGTCGAGTTTTCTCGCCTTCGGACTTGTCTTAGGAAATACGAAATAGAAAAATGCTTTCAAAATGATTCGCATTTTTTTATTTCGCCTGAGTCTTTAAAATATCCTTATTATGATTAGAACACCTTACAACCATTTGCTGATAAAATTAAGTTTAACCTTGGTTTTATTGTTCTTTATACAGTTGGGTATTGCGCAAAATCTACAAGTAGATGATCGCTTTCGACAACCGAACGAACTGTTAATTAATAACGAAGCTGGAGGCAATGCTACGGTCTTAGAGCAAAGAGGTTTAAACAACGAGGTTAATATTATTCAAGAGCATGGAGAAGCGGCGATAATGCAAAATCTTGTTCGCGTTTTACAAAAAGGAAGGTATAACGAACTTGACCTTACCCAAACGGGCGAGGATAATCAAGTTGCTGCCATTCAAAGAGGAAGACAAAACGAAGCACGATTAATTCAAAACGGTACAAGGAATGAGTTAGCTTTAATTCAAGATGGAAATAATAATGTTCATCAATTGGTAGCAGAAGGTAACAATATTTCAATCTCTATTCATCAACAAGGAAATCGTAACGAAGTCCTACAAAGTATTACTAACGGTAACAACGTCAAAGCTGAATTTGAACAAATTGGAAATAACAATTCCATTATTCACGAAATTGACGGGGTTTCTAATCAAGAATTTATTTTACGTCAAAATGGAGATAACTTGAATGCCATTATCCGTCAAGGTGGTGGATAATTTTTGTAAATGAGTTGGTAAATATATTTTACTAACTCATTTCAACGTTTAATTCGTTGATTTATGAGAACACTTTTGCTTTTTTACTTTTTAATTAATATACCTCTATCTCCTAATGTTATGGGGCAAGAGGATAGTAGTTTAAAGGCGTGGTTAGAAAAGGAGACATTTGAAGAAACAACGTTGGTACGTGGTTTTTGTGAAAATAAAATGTCGAGTGTGCAACGAATGACTTACCGTTTTACGATGAAAATCGGTGGTGAGACGGAAGTACGAGAAAATAAATTTCTTATCCGATCGGGTAAAACGCAGGCATTGTCCAAAGCCGTTGCTTTTATTAGTTCGGGTGAATTTGATTTAATAAAATTAGAAATTTTTCAAAACGAAAAACTGGTTGCAGTGGATTCTTTAACTGCCATAATGGTCGAAAAAGAAGCACTGGCTAAAGCCAAAAACTCAAAACCAAAACAAAAAAGTGCTGGGCAAGCGAACACCTTTTCAGACCTCGAAATTGACGGACTCATTATTGATGAAACGCGTTCGAAGGTTGCCCATAATTTTTATGAATATTTTTATAATAAATGGTACACTCCTGCAAATGTCAAAGGATATTTAATTACCATTAGGGAAATGCCATCAAGAGGTTTAGCGTCCAGAATTTCTATAGAAATCAATGGCGAATCCCTTGTAGAACGTGCTTTAGAACCACGAGATGAAGTGCTGGAACAAACGGCTGGACAGCTGGTGAGTGCCATTCAAAATCATTTGCAAAAAAAGCAAACGGTAGCGAATGAAATTGGCAATGAGGATACTTCAGGTTCTGGAATTTATTGATTTTAGACTATAATTTTTAAGCTGAATAAGAAATCGACTGCAACACCCAAAACCAAAAGTTTAGTTTTTTAACCAGAAAAGTAAAAAGATGAGAAAATTCAAATCTACCCTCTTCATAGCGGCCTTATTGTGCTTCTCAGCACAAATGTTTGGTCAAGACCTCGTTTACAAAGCGACCAATCCAGCTTTTGGAGGTGATACCTTTAATTATCAATGGTTGTTGAGTTCTGCCTCTGCGCAGGATCTAACGGAAGATAACCGTACTCGGACTTCAAGTAATGCAACAACTTCAGTAGATGCTTTTGCTGCGAGTTTGGAGCGTCAGGTTTTGAATTCGTTGTCCAGAGAATTGATTTCTGCACAGTTTGGCGAAGAAGGTGCTGGATTAACTGATGGCACTTACGAATTTGGTGAATTCCAATTGGATGTAACGACCACCGTTGAAGGGTTGTCTATTACCATTTTTGATGTTAATCAAGGTCAGCAGACTCAAATTGTTATACCATTTTTTTAGCACTAATATTAAGGCAGTTACCTCAAGCAACTACCTTAAGCATGTTTAACTCCACCAAAGATACAGGTTAGGTTAGTATGTTTTAGGGCATACAAAATTTCGGCATACGACGTTTCAATCGTCAAATATTGAAACGTTCGTATGACTTTTTTTTAAAACTCCAGTAATCATT
>CAYUNA010000555.1:0-3688 GCA_964445895.1 uncultured Saprospiraceae bacterium
GGACGGACTGATGATAGCTAAAGAATTATAGCATTACATTTGGTACACCGCCGAAGTTTTTATGAATACAGGTAAGTGTTTATTGGACTTTGGACGAAAGTTTTTAGTTTTTGGTGGTACACGATATTTTCACTTGATCCGACAAAAATTATTTTGAGCATATGAATTATTTTTTGCAAGTTCAATAGCGATGCTCTGTCCGCCTGCACCACGGATTTTTTTTCAGAGGCAATCATTTTGATTTTTTAGCAAAAAATCAAAATGATTGTCTCTATCACTAGAAATCCCGTGGTGCGGACGGACAAAAATTAGATAATTCCGTCCAAACTTAGGAACGCGAATTAAATAAACTTCGGTTCTTGAACCAGCAGATTTTGGTTTCATTTTGTGCTTTGAAAGTCCGATTTATGTTGATATAATGAGGATTTTCAAAGTGCAAAATGAGCGCAAAAGATGCCTTCAAGAATCGAAGGTTATTTAATTCGCGTTCCTTAGCTATTCTAAAAAAAATGAAGCTATTTCTTCCCCGCCGCGTAATATTCATAAAAATACGGAATCGTTTCAATCCCTTTAAAGTAATTGAAAATTCCATAATGCTCATTAGGTGAGTGAATGGCATCTGAATTTAGACCAAAACCCATCAAAACGGTTTTTACACCCAATATTTTTTCAAACAACGACACAATCGGAATACTACCACCACCTCGCTGTGGAACAGGTGCTTTGCCGAAGGTTTTTTCCATCGCCTGATGTGCTGCTTTATACTCAGCTGTATCCGTTGGCGTGACTGCTGGTTCGCCTCCGTGATGCGGCGTTACTTTCACTTTTACAGAAGATGGTGCGAGTTTTTTAAAGTGCTTTTCAAACAAAGCGGTAATGGTATCCGAATCCTGATTTGGTACGAGTCGCATCGAAATTTTGGCGTAAGCCTTTGACGGCAAAACCGTTTTTGCACCCTCGCCAATATAGCCACCCCAAATACCATTCACATCTAAAGTTGGACGAATTGAGGTTCGTTCCAAAGTGGTAAAACCTTTTTCACCATGAACTTGAAAAATATCCAAATCGTCCTTGTATTTATTGAGGTCAAACGGTGCTTTGTTCATTTCTTTGCGCTCCGATTTGCTCACTTCTGCTACTGCATCGTAAAATCCATCAATCGTAATGTGATTATTTTCGTCGTGCAAAGAGGCAATCATATCACACAAAATATTAATCGGATTGGCAACGCCACCACCATAAACACCGGAGTGCAAATCACGATTAGGACCAGTCACTTCCACCTCCAAATAACTCAATCCACGCAGTCCTGTAGTAATCGACGGCACATCATTGGCGATAATGGACGTATCGGAAACGAGGATGACATCGCATGCCAATCGCTCCTTATTATCTTCGCAAAATTGTCCCAAATTCACGCTACCAACCTCTTCTTCCCCTTCGATCATAAACTTGACATTACACGGCAAATTTCCCGCTGCCATCATTGCCTCAAACGCCTTGACGTGCATAAACATCTGTCCCTTATCATCGCAACTTCCTCGTGCATAAATTGCGCCTTCCGGGTGTGCCGCTGTCTTGCGAATCGTTGGCTCAAATGGCGGCGTATCCCATAAATCCAACGGGTCAGGCGGTTGTACATCGTAGTGACCATAGACCAAAACCGTAGGCAAACTGGCATCGACAATCTTATCGGCATAAACGATAGGGTAGCCTGCTGTTTGACAAATTTCGACATTATCTGCACCTGCTTTTTTCAGACTATCAGCTACAATGTCCGCTGTTTTATTGGTATGTTCCGCATAAGCTGCGTCTGCACTGATTGACGGGACTTTTAGCAATTCCATCAACTCATCGAGGAATTTTTGTTTATTTTTTTGAATATAGGATTGTACTTTTTGCATCGAATTTTTTATTTGATGAGCAATAAATTGTCTACTGCGAATTGTTGATTGCTCAACAATACTAGTAATGCTCTTTTAAAATTTTCTTTAAATTGTCTTCTGTCAGCCGTCGCTGTAGCGTTCCTTCGAGGGCAAAACTTATTGTCCCTGATTCCTCCGACACAATCAATGCTGCCACATTTGCTCGTTCCGTCATTCCTACCGCCGCTCGATGTCTAAGCCCCGCAGAACTCGGCAATGTCGTGCTATCTGAAACCGGTAAAATACAACCTGCTGCCAAAATTTTGCCATTTCCTATTACCATTGCTCCATCGTGTAGCGGGCTTTCTTTACTGAAAATACTTAACAACAAAAGCTGGGAAATGTTGGCATCAATAGCTGTACCTGAACTACGGATGTCTTCAAGGTCAAAATTTTTAGATAAAACGATGAGTGCGCCCGTTCGTTCTTTACTCATTTTTAAAATAGCACTGACAATATTGATGATTTCGCGCTGTCGGGCATTGCTACTTTCAAAATTTTTGACCCAAAGTCTGCTTAAAAAATTAGAGCGTTGTCGTAGCGTCGTATTACCTAACAATAATAAAAAACGTCGGACTTCAGGTTGGAAAATGATGATTAAAACAATGACTCCGACACTGACAAATTGCTCTAAAAGTAGCGACAACAAATCCATCTTCAACGCACGAACCAGCCAAAAAACGACATACAACATGACCACGCCAATAAAGATATTGAAGGCAATACTACCACGCAGTAATTTATAGACCCGATAAATTAAGTAGCCAAAAATGAATACGTCTAAAACGTCCCAGATTCGGATGGACAAAAATCCTATGTCGAAAAGTAAGGGCAAATTTGTAATTGATGATTAACGGTTGACGGCGCACGGAGGCATCCGATGGAGTGCGAAAGTAAAATAGATTTTGGTAATAAAGCTATTTTTATACTACTTTTGCCGTCTAAAATTAAAAAAACTTAACAAGTTCGAGCGTAGCGCCTGTGTGCCCTCCGCTTTGAACCGTCAACCGTAAAATAATGCTTGGATTAAAACTGCCATCAGACCCAAGGTGGGTCAATTTAGCTGAAAAAGACCTGGGAGAAATCTTAACCGACCATGCCTATTGCGAGCAAAAGGCAGCAACATCGTGTATTTCCTTGATTCAACAATATCCAGAATACAAACGGATGGTGAAGGAATTGGCGCCAATTGTCACGGAAGAGTGGGGACATTTTCGATTGGTTTTAGCAGAAATGGAGAAACGAAAATTGGATTTGGGTCGCCAACGCAAGGATGAGTATGTGAATAAGTTAATGAAATTTCAGCGGAAAGGTGGTAGTCGGGCAGAAGGATTATTGGAAAAATTATTGGTTTTTGCATTGATTGAAGCACGAAGTTGTGAGCGATTTCGGTTGTTGTCTTTGCACATCAATGATGACGATTTGAAAGAGTTCTATCACCGATTTATGGTATCGGAAGCAGGGCATTATCGGCTATTTATTGACTTGGCTAAGGAAGTTGGTGGAGAGGAACGCGCATTGGCGAGATGGCAGGAATATTTGGCGCATGAGGCAGAGATTATTGATAATTTGGAAGTGAGAGGGGATAGAATTCATTAAATTAAATAAATCTTTGACACTGATAACGCTGATTTTTATGATTTTCGCTGATTTCTAAGTAGGTCTAATGTCCACTATTTTTTTATAAGGACATTAGATACAGTGTAACAAAAGTTTCTCTAACTTTTTCTCAAAGAGAGTTTGAGGAATAAACATGAATCATC
>CAYUNA010000556.1:0-3683 GCA_964445895.1 uncultured Saprospiraceae bacterium
AAAAATGATTTTTGCAAAATCATTTTTCATCCTCAAACTCCTCTTGTTTTAAATCTAAATAAACTTTTGTTACACTGTATTAAACCTTTAAGGAAATAATAATTGACGTGGCTTTTTTGGTCATTCAGTTGATTTACGGTTACTTTTGGGAACGTTTAGCATAGCCTCCAACCTCTAAAGGGAAGCTAATTCGAGATAACAATTTATCACACCATATTAATTGTCGCTTTTATTTCCAGTATTTTTGGATAAAAACGGAGGTGCTTCCCTTTAGAGGTTGGGAGCAAACAATCATAATTCTAATGAAAAATATTCTTTATACATTTTTAGCAATTGGCATTTTCGCTTGCTTTAGTTTTAAAAATAGTGAAGTCAAAAAAGAAGTAAAAATCACCGTTGAAATGACGGGCTGCGAAAAGATTGATTCGCTGTTTATTTTTGAATTTGATGGACTTTTATTTAAAAGAGTCAAAGGCACGAAGCAAAATGAGGCGCAAAAATATGAATTCAAAATGCCTAAAACCGGCCCTCGATTTTACTACGTCGGTATGGGAGGAAATAACATCAAACCCCTAATTATCGGAACAGAGGAATCGATTATTATAAAAGGGGCGTGCAACGCATTTGGCAAAGCGACGATTGAAAACTCACCAATCAACAAAAAATATTCGGAGACGAAGTTGGAAATGAATAAGTTTAAAAGTGAGTTAAATGGATTGGTGCGTTCGTTACAGCAAGCACAAAGACGCGGCGCAGGCGATCAAATTAAAAAAATAAAATCGCAAATGGCGGATTTGGATAAGCGACGATTGGTAGCAATGGAGGAGCTGAAAAAATCAAGCCCATATATGGCAAAAGTCGCGGCATTGAATACTTATTTGAGTTTTCCAAATAATGGCGAAGGCTATGACAATGAAATCGCGTATTTCGCAGCCAAATATTTTGAATTTGCCGATTGGAAAGATAAAGATTATAACTATTTGCCTTGGGTGTATGAAGGAATGAAAAGCTATACCACGACGTTGAGTAGTGTTAATTTATTGCCAGAAGACCAGCAAAAGATGTTTGATGCATTATTGGTACAAATTCCAGAAGATACGCGGACTTACAAATTGGCAATTGGTGGTATGATGGCAGGTTTGCAAGCCAAAGGGCATTCTAATTATGTCGTATATGGCAAACGTTTTATTGAAAAATATAAAAAATCTGACCCAGAAGCAGTGGTTCAAGTAGAAAAAGAAGTCGCAAAATTAGCAGCATTTTCTATCGGCGGACAGGCGCCTGATTTTACGATGAATGATGAAAAAGGCAATCCAAGAAAATTAAGTGAGTTTCGAGGACAAATCGTTTTGGTTGATTTTTGGGCAAGCTGGTGTGGGCCTTGTCGCAAGGAGAATCCAAATGTGGTGAGAATGTACGAAAAATATAAAGACAAGGGTTTCGAAATTTTAAGTGTTAGCTTAGATAAAGATAAAGGTCGTTGGTTGGGTGCGATTGAAAAAGATAATTTAACATGGAGCCATGTTTCGGATTTGAAAGGTTGGAAAAATGAAGCGGCAGCACTTTATGGCGTACGGTCAATTCCAGAAACAATTTTACTGGACAGCGAAGGAAAAATTATTGCTCGAAAGCTGCGAGGTCCAATGTTGGAAGCGAAATTGGCAGAAATTTTTGGAGAATAACATTAATGTAAAGAAAGTTTTTACACACAGTACTAAAAAGCATTGTAAAATAAAAACGGGGAACTCCGCCAGTTGGCAGGTTCCCCGTTTTTTATACTCTATTTAGAACTTACTTCGCCGTCACTCGCGCTGCAATTCTACGGTTTTGTGCCCGACCTTCTTCCGTATCGTTAGACGCTACTGGATGTGCTGGTCCAAAACCTTCAGCTTCTAATCGGTCTGCGCTAATACCTTTCTTTACTAACACTGCTTTGACAGCATCCGCTCGTCGCTGCGAAATTTTCATATTAGCTGCTTCACTACCCGTGTTGTCAGTGTAGCCACCAAGTTTCAAGTTCACTTTAGGAAATGCTCGTAAGATTTCGTACATATTATTTAACTGCTCGGCAGATTTTTCCATGTCTAAATTTGAGCTACCAGAAGCGAACGTTAAGCGGTCAAAGTTGAACCAAGTCGTTTTATCAACAGCGGCATCACCTTCTACAAACTTAATTAAATTATTTTCGATACCATTTTCTGGAATATTTAATTCTACGCCAGTTGATAGTTTTCGACTAAAAAATGCGCCTAACTTAGAAAGGGCATTGCCAGCTGCATCTACTGCACCAGAAGCCGCGTCACCTACTGCATCAGCTGCATTTGAAGCTGCATCACCAGCTGCATCTACGGCATTTCCAGCTGCATCTACAGCACCAGAGGCTGCATCACCTACTGCATCAGCTGCTCCACTTGCTGCATTGCCAACAACATCAGTTGCGTTTTCCATTTTATCTGTTACCGCTGTGGTGTCACAACCTTTCATAAAGTAGAACGCTGCTGCTACACCTGCTGCCAATAATAATGGCCATAACCATTTGCTACCTCCGCCAGAAGTTGCCTCTACAGTTGGAGTGTTCCCTACATTTGCAAAGCCCATCAAGTCACCCATTTGACCTGATATCCCAGAAGGAATAGCATTTTTGATATTGTCTTTTTGTCCCAATAGCATGCCCATCAAACCAGATGCCCCTAAGCCTCTGCTCTTAACTTGCTTGCCAATAAAACTCATCACTAGTGGCGCCGCCATTTTTAATAAAGAAGACGAAGAGCCTTGTTTGAGTCCACTAAAATTTGAAATAACATTCGCTATTGTACCCATTTTGCTGTCGCCGCCAAGTAAAGACGACAAGATACTTCCACCAGAAGATAATAAGCCATCTGTCGTATTACCACCACCAAGTAAACCACCGATATTCGATAGCATATCATTGCTCTCGAAACCGCCGCCTTTAATCATATCCAATAAAGCTCCAGCACCATTGGTATCAGATGCTTTACCCATCATAGCACCCATAATAGAAGGCAATACTGCTCCCAATGCTTTGCTGGTATTGCTTGAACTTTCTCCTAAAAAGCTACTTGCTTGGTTCGCCAAGACATCTCCAAGTTGGTCTTGAAGCATTTTAACTAGATTCATCGTTGTTGTTTTAGATAAATGAATTAAATATGTTTAATTTAAAAAAAAGCAGACCTTGCCACTTTTTTTTAAATTGATAAATTTTTTCTTTTGTCAGTAAGGAAGATATTGGCTGAATAGCAATTAGGTGTTTTTAAACTAAGGGATGTATTGATGGAAGACTCTTGTTTTATTTTTTCAAAGTTCAAATGTAAGTCGTTAGTTGTAAAATGTCAAATTTTAGACGTTTATTTTTCCAAAAAGTCATTTTTTTGTATGATTTTTTTTGTTTATATAAAGGATAGTAGCAAAAACTTAATACACAGTAAGGGAATTGGTAAAAAATAATCTACCCATTCTGACTCGTTACCTCCACAAGGTCGGTACAAGCCTTTTTCTATTTAAAAAACTTAAAAAAGGCTCAAATAACCAGTTATGCTCGCATTTTTTAAATTTCTTAAATAAAAAAATTACTTCGCCATAATGGGTAGGTTATTTATTACCAACTCCCTAAAGTAAATTAGCTAAAATTTAAGAATCGAGAAAATCCAAAGATTTTTGAGCTT
>CAYUNA010000557.1:0-3655 GCA_964445895.1 uncultured Saprospiraceae bacterium
AAACTTAATCTATACGGTACTTAATTTTCAGATTACTGACAGCAAGGAGGTTTCATTACTGACCTCGTTTTAAACTAAAAAGAACTTAAATGTTGCGAATTTCCGCTAAAATCGTTTCGACTCTTTTTCATCCGCTACTCATTTTGACATATAGCTTAATTTTATTGCGATTGGTCAACCCCTATATTTTTGGAGCCAACAGTGTCGTGGTTCAATCGTGGCTGACTCTACTTATTTTTTCATCAACTTTTGTACTGCCTGCATTTGCCGTTTTCATCATGTCTGCCCTTGGTTTGGTCGATTCCATGCAGCTCAAAACTAAGCAAGAACGAATTGGTCCGTATATCATCACGGGCGTTTTTTATCTCTGGATGTTTGTCAATTTTAAAAGTAACCCGTTAATTCCAGCAGCCTACACCATTTTTGTTTTAGGTGCTACGATTGGGTTATTTACTGCATTTTTTGTCAATATTTTCTCAAAAATAAGTGCGCACACCGTTGGTATGGGCGGATTTATTGGCATGGTGATTATCACTATGTTGCTTTATAGTTATGATAACTTCACCATTGAATCTAGTTTTTTAGGAACATTTCAAGTCAGCATGAATACCGTGCTAATGGTTGTTATTCTTTTAGCAGGTTTGGTTGGAACAGCCCGCTTGATTTTGGATGCCCACACCAATAAAGAATTATATCTTGGTTTTTTTGTAGGAATATTTTCGCAATTCATTGCGTTACTTTATATGTTTAAATAAGTCTTTAATAATAGAAAAGCGACCAGATTTCTAAAAGATTTATCACAACCAAATTATTATGAAAATTGCCATTTTATCGAGAAGTAAACATTTGTATTCTACCCATAGTCTATTTCGCGCTGGATTTCGGCGTGGACATCAAGTAGAAATCATTGACCACACTCGGTGCAATTTAGTGATTGAAAAAGGCGCACCAAAAATATTTTTTGAAGGACGAGAACTGAACGATATTGAGGCAATTATTCCCCGAATCGGTGCTTCTGTTACAGGATATGGTGCGGCAGTTATTGAGCAATTTGAATTGATGGGGGTCTTCACTTCCGTCCGCACGCGCGCCCTCTTGCAGTCGCGAGATAAATTAAAATGCTTGCAAAAACTATCAATGGCCGGCATTGATATTCCTAAATCTTTTATTGTTTATCAAACGTCTGATTTGGGTGATATGCTTAAAATGTTGCCTCCAGGACCAGTCATCATAAAATTATTGGAAAGCACACACGGCGCTGGTGTTATTATTGCAGAAAGTCATCAATCAGCGACGTCGATTATTGAAGCATTTACCAAAACAGGTAAAAAAGTTTTGGTACAAGAATTCATTGAAGAGTCAGGCGGTGCCGATATTCGAGCAATCGTAGTCGGCGGTCAGGTGGTGGCGTCGATGCGGAGACAAGCGGCAGAGGGCGAGTTTCGGTCAAACCTGCATCGTGGCGCGAGTTCGGTAGCGGTACAGTTAACGGAAGAAGAAGAGAAAATCGTCAAAAAAGCGGCGCGAACGATGGGCTTGGATGTGGCGGGTGTTGACCTTTTACCGTCTAATCGTGGCTATTTGGTGATGGAAGTGAATGCATCACCAGGATTGGAAGGTATTGAAAATACAACCGGGATTCAAGTTGGCGTAAAAATCGTGGATTATGTAGCTAAAAGAGCGAGTAAGATTGCAGCATTTAAAAATAAAAAATAAAAGAGCTTTTTAAAAATAATTCACATAACCGAAATGAATCTTCGGGTTGCCAAAATTAATAGGATTCTGCTGCTGACTACCAACGGCTAAACTCAAGCCAAATACGCCCACTCCCGTTTCAAAAGTCAATCCCAATCCCATTCCATAAGGTTGGTCAATTCCGTCATTCGTTGTTGTTTTATCTTCTACATAAGCAAAATCTCCAAAAGCGTAGAAGTAAGAATTCTGCCCAATCAGCAAGCGCGTTTCTACAGTAAAAACCGCATAGGAAGTCGCAAAAATAGATTCTTCATCAAAGCCACGCAGTATTTTATTTCCACCAATTCTAAACTGTTCATTTTGATAAATATCGGCTTCCGAAAAGATAATGCCACCATGAATTGCCGTCTTAATTGCTATATTATTTAAAACGGGAAAATATTTTTCAAGTCCTCCATTTACTCGAAATTGGAACGTTTTAAGCTGTAAAGAATCGTAAAAACTTTCATCTACTTCCAAAATTTTATTATTCTCTGGAATCTTTTTAAAACCTGCCCCACCACGAAAAAATATGCTCCAACCTTTACGTGGATTGTAGCGGTAATTTAGTTTTTGCAAAGAAAATTCTAATCCATAAGATCGATTACTAACATCCAGATTGTTAGGTGCAATGCCATTTTTTATCGCTACCGTATCGACCGTAATCAGATTGGAAGAAGCGTTATTCCAAAAAGCTTTTACATAATTTCCACCTTCAAAAAGATATTGCAGACCGGCATCAAAAAAAACATCCGTGTAAGTAGTATCCCGTTTGTATTGTTTAAAATTGAGGTCTAAACCAAAGGGTAAATCTAAAATATAAGGATAAGCGAAGGATAGTTCCAACTGCTGCGTTTCGGGTCGGAGTCGCTCGAAGGACGCAAAAATTTTCTCGCCCAATCCAAACTGATTGTGCATTTCTGCATCAAAAGTTCCGGTGAGTAAGAGCTTATCGCGCTGTTCTTGTGCAGGATTATTCCCTTGTCCACCAGGCAATATACCGATGAGAAAATCAAAACGGCTGGCTTTCTTTTTTTTGACAAATAGATTGACTGTCGCGTCTTTATCTTCAAAATTAACCGTAGTATTACGACTTTCTTTCAAAAAAGGTAACTCTCTCAGGCGGGTTCTTACTTTTAAAACTTTATCTTTACTGTAAAGAGAACCAGATTTCAGCCCTAAATAATTTTTTAAATACGCCTTAGAAATTTTTGCGTCACCGACAATATTAACATCTTTAAAAATGACTAATCGCCCTTTATTCATAAAAAGAGTCGCGGAAATTTCACCGTTTTTGACAATAATGTTATCCAACCAAACGGAAGCAAAAGGGTAACCGTTATTTTCTGCATATTCAAGCAGCCGTTCTTGCATTTCAACAACATCCCGATAATTGAATGGCTTATTTTGATATAATTTTTCTCGAAAACCGACTTGTTCCAGAAAAGTATTTTCAACATTACCATTTGTCATATTTGCCCACTCATACGTTTTTCCAAGATGGAAATAGACGTTAAAAATGCTATCTTGTAAAGTCAAACTATCAATGGACGCTTCCAGAAATGCTTCATTTTGTAATTTCAAAATCGTTTGTCGCAATTCATTAATCGCGGAAATAGAATCTCGTGGTTCGGTGTTAATATTTAATTTATCTTCAAAATTAGTAGACGTTTCACTCGACCATTTTATTGCTAATTCATAATTTTTAAAAAGCGGTTTTTTATAATTTTTAACAAAAGTTGCAATTTCCCCCATAAAAATAGATTGACTGTACAAATTTGGCGAAAGCCATTGCAACAATAGTAAACAACCAAGTATTTTTAAGTATAAAGTCTTTTTCAATTGTGGAAAATGTTTCAAATTTGCCTCCAATAAATGGAAAAGTCACTAATACACTGTAAAGTAAGTTTCTTTATATTTT